>JBEQAC010000070.1:0-14575 GCA_041640535.1 Bacillaceae bacterium | reverse complement strand
CCGAAATGCAGAAAAATAAGGATTATCGTAGAGAAACTCAACCGTGGAATTATCCTTGTGCAGGAAGTATTTTTCGAAATCCATTACCAAATTATGCTGGACAATTAATTGAAGCAGCCGGATTAAAGGGTTATTCTATTGGTGGAGCAAAAGTATCGGATATGCACGGTAACTTTATTGTAAATGCAGGTGACGCAACTGCAAAGGATGTTTTAGATTTAATACAGTATGTAAAAGATACGATCTTCGAGAAAAACGGAATCACTTTAGAAACAGAAGTAGAAATTATTGGACGAAAGTAATTCACTTTATTGAACCAAAATTTTGGCAATTGTGATATAATACAATCCATAAGTTCTCATTTATTATCGAAAGTTAGATTTTCCATTATTTTTATAAAATAAACGTAATACAGGCGGCATATCTATGCCGTTTATTCTCTATTTTCATTTAAGATTGATTTCTCATTTCATTAACATGGTGAATAGATGTATTCGTAAGTCCCTATAAATATGGGAATATCGACTTGCTCCTAGGGTGGGGTGAAAGTGTTGAATAATAAGATAGTAACAATTGAAGATAGAATTCCAAAATTGAAACAGAAAAGAAAACAAAAGGCGAACAGGCGACTAATTCTCTATATTATTAGTTTTTTCTTTATGGTACTTGCTGTTATCTATTTTCAATCACCTCTAAGTAAGATTTCAGAAATAGACGTTGAAGGTAATCAAAACGTTTCTAATGAGGTTGTAATTGAATTAAGTAAGCTGGCTGATGGGACAAGCTTTTGGAAGATTAACAAAGAAGAGATTGCTTCAAATCTTTTAGAGCATGATGAAATTAATGATGTCACTGTTTTAAGAAAATTCCCTAATAAGCTAGTCATAGAAATTAAAGAATTAAATAGGGTTGCATATGTGATTGATGGTGAAGGTAATTTTTATCCTATTCTTGAAAATGGGAAGACTCTAAGTAAACAGGACAATTCCGGGGATGCTCCACTTTTGGTGAATTGGCAGGATGATGGAGATATTGTAGGATTGGCAAAGGAGCTAAACAAATTACCTGAAAGTATTGCTAGTGCGATTTCTGAAATCCATTATACACCTAAAGAGTCTGACAGACTGCATATAACTTTATTCATGAACAACGGGTTTGAGGTAAGTATAACTGTAAGAGGATTAGCTGAAAAAATGAAGGCTTATCCTACGGTCATTAACGAACTGGATCCTTCTCTCAAAGGTGTTATTCATTTAGATGTTGTACCTTTCTTTGAAAGTTATAAACATGAAAATGAAACTGAAAATGAAGGAGAGGATTTGAATGAGACTGAAGGGTAGATTTGTCATTCTCTCTCTCGTATGCTTGGTCCTAGGGTTTATGATATCCTATTCTTACCAATTAACAAAAAAAGAAAGTGCACAAGGCAGAATAACAGACCGACAATGGAGCAAAGAATATGAAATTCGTAATTTGTTAATTGAACAAGAAGAACGGAATAGAGAGCTTCAACAAGAGCTTTTTGAAAAACAGGAAACTGTAAGACAAGTTGAAGAAGAGCTGGCAAACCAAGAACAAGAACAAATTTATTTTAATCTGGTAGAAGATGTTGAAAAATACCGAATGTATGTAGGTGAGATTAAAGTAAAGGGACCAGGTGTTAAAGTAACTTTAGAAGATGCTTCTTATGTACCATCAGGTGAAGATGTAAATAATTATCTTGTTCATGAGAGTCATTTGTTTAAGGTTATAAACGAATTATATATATCAGGTGCGCAAGCGGTCGCAATCAACGGAAAAAGATTAACCCACAATTCTTACCTATACTGTAACGGTCCTGTTGTAACAGTGGACGGTAATCAATATCCTGCTCCTTTTACCATTTCTGCAATTGGTGATCCTGATGTCTTAATCCCTGCTCTTAATATCATTGGCGGTGTTAACGATCAATTGGTTCAAGATAATATAGTAGTAACAATTGAAAAATCAGAAATTATGATGGAGCCTTTACTACAGATGAATGAATAATGGATCTTTGGAGAGGTTTTCGAAATACCGCGTAGTTGAAGAAAAGGTGATTTATTTGGGTAAGCAAATGAATATCAGTTTTACGATTATATTAGTTGTGATCGGGTTTATGATTGCTGTACAATTTCGAACAGTAAAAGAACCTGTTGTTCGCGATACACGGGATATGTGGCAATTAAGGGAAGATCTTAGAAAGGCACAAGATTTACATTCTGATTTAATAAATGAAATATATAAGTATGATGCAAAACTTGTAAAATATCAATCAGAGCGTGTGGATAGTAAAGAAGCAATACTAAGAGAAACGCTTGAGGAACTAAAAGAAGAAGCGGGTTTAACAGAAGTGAAAGGCCCAGGTGTCATTTTGACAGTTGATCGAGCGTTTAATGATCTTGGAATACAATCAGGAACTGTTTCAGCCGATATTTTGAGACGATTAATAAATGATCTAAACTCATATCAAGCGGAAGCTATTTCCATTGATGGTCATAGAGTTATTAATACAACCGTTATACGTGAGATTCAAAGACAAACAAAAATTGATTCTTATTCAATTCGAACACTACCTTTTGAAATTAAAGTTATTGCTAAAGATGCTGAAAAGCTGTATAACAGAATGAAAGCATCCGCAGCAGTTGATGAGTTTTTTGTTGAAAATTTATCATTGACAATATCAAAGCCTGTTAATGAGATTGCCATTCCAGCTTTTGATGATCCAATTCGGATAAAGCATATGGAACCTGTTAAAAGTGATAAAGGTGGAAAATAAGATGTGGCTTCCTTTTATTGGCTTACTTATAGGAATTATTTTAGGATTATCATCACAATTTACCATACCAGATGAATACTCTAACTATTTATCCATAGCGGTCCTTGCAGCTTTAGATACACTGTTTGGCGGGATTCGTGCGCATTTGCAAAATATCTATGATCAAGCAGTGTTTGTTTCCGGCTTTTTCTTTAACATTTTATTAGCGGCAAGTTTAGCTTTTCTAGGTGTTCATCTTGGTGTAGACTTATATTTAGTAGCGGTTTTTGCTTTTGGTGTTAGATTATTCCAAAATATTGCCGTTATTAGGAGAATTTTAATATCAAAATGGAGCTTATCCCGTAATAAAGTAGAAAAAAATTGATATTTTAAAAGGGGAAAGAGCTCTATTTGTTGAATAATTTTCTTAGTGAATAAAAACGAAAAAGTTGTTGTTCTTCAAATTTAAACTGAAGACCTGTTAATTGTAAAAGGAGGTGCCAAAGAATGAACAGCAATGAAATATGTGTGAGTCTAGACATCGGTACATCCAGTGTTAAAGTAATCATTGGCGAGATGGTTAATGATTCTTTAAACATTATTGGTGTGGGAAATGTAAAATCAGAAGGATTAAAGAAAGGTTCTATTGTCGACATAGATGAAACCGTTCATTCGATTAAAAAGGCAGTAGAACAGGCGGAACGAATGGTGGGTATTTCCATCGATCAAGTTGTTGTTAGCATACCTGCAAATCATGTGCAACTACAAGACTGTCATGGTGTTGTTGCTGTATCAAGTGAAAATCGTCAAAATCGTGAAATTAGTAATGATGATGTGAATCGGGTAATTGAAGCAGCTCAATTTGTATCAATACCTCCGGAAAGAGAAATCATTGATGTCATACCAAAGCAATTTATAGTTGATGGATATGACGAAATAAATGATCCACGCGGTATGTTAGGTGTTCGCTTAGAGGTTGAAGGTACCATTATTACGACTTCAAGAACAATACTACATAATCTATTACGATGTGTTGAACGTGCAGGACTTGATATTGTAGCTATTTCTTTACAACCTTTGGCTGCAGGTTCAATTACTTTATCAGAAGATGAAAAGAATCTAGGTGTGGGCTTACTAGATATCGGTGGAGGTTCTACTAGTATTGCAATCTTTAAAGATGGATTCTTAAAATCTACCAGTGTTTTACCGATTGGTGGAGATCACATAACAAAAGATCTGTCCATTGGTTTAAGGACTTCTACTGAGGATGCAGAAAAGATAAAAATTAAACATGGTCATGCGTTCTATGACCTTGCTTCAGAGGATGAGGTATTTAGTGTACCGATCATTGGGAGTGATCAGCACCAACAATTTACTCAGCTCGAAATTTCCGATATTATAGAAGCAAGGTTGGAAGAAATATTTGAGCTTGTAAAACAGGAGGTTCGTAAACTTGGTGGGACAGACTTACCAGGAGGATATGTACTAACTGGTGGTGTTGTAAATATGCCTGGAGTATTAGAATTAGCTCAAGTTGTTTTACAAAACAATATTAGAATTGCAAAACCTGACTACATTGGTGTAAGAGAACCACAGTTTTCAACTGGTGTAGGACTAATCCAATTTGCTTATGAACATGCGAGAATCCAAGGGAGAAATATTAGCTCGAATGTAACGGTTGAAAAACCTGAAAAAAGAGTACAAAAACAACAACAACAAACCAAAAATAAGCAAAATGAAACCGATCAAAATATAGGGAAAAAAGTAAAGAAATTCTTTGGTTACTTCTTTGAATAGGAGTTACAAGAGAAGTACTACTGGAAAATTAGGAGGACCTTAAGATGTTGGAGTTTGATAGCAATCTTGATCAATTAGCTACTATAAAAGTAATAGGTGTTGGTGGAGGAGGAAACAATGCCGTTAACAGAATGATTGAACATGGTGTTCAAGGTGTTGATTTCATTGCTGTAAACACTGATGCTCAAGCATTAAATTTATCAAAAGCTGAAACAAAAATGCAAATCGGAGGCAAGCTTACTCGTGGACTTGGTGCAGGAGCTAATCCTGAAGTAGGAAAAAAAGCTGCTGAAGAAAGCAAAGAACAAATCGAAGAGGCTCTAAGAGGAGCAGATATGGTATTCGTCACCGCTGGAATGGGTGGTGGAACTGGGACAGGAGCAGCACCTGTTATTGCTCAAATTGCTAGAGATTTAGGAGCTCTAACAGTGGGTGTAGTTACACGTCCATTTACATTTGAAGGTAGAAAGCGTGCTGGACAAGCTGCTGGTGGAATTTCTGCAATGAAAGAAGCAGTTGATACCCTAATCGTTATTCCAAATGATCGCTTACTTGAAATTGTTGATAAGAATACCCCAATGCTTGAGGCCTTCCGTGAGGCTGATAATGTATTACGACAAGGTGTACAAGGTATCTCGGATTTAATTGCAGTACCTGGTTTAATTAACCTAGATTTCGCAGATGTTAAAACAATTATGTCAAGCAAAGGCTCTGCTTTGATGGGGATCGGTGTAGCGACTGGGGAAAATCGTGCCGCTGAAGCTGCCAAGAAAGCAATTTCTAGTCCATTACTTGAAACATCTATTGATGGTGCTCAAGGGGTACTAATGAATATTACCGGTGGTACAAATCTAAGCTTATATGAAGTTCAAGAAGCTGCAGATATTGTTGCATCGGCTTCAGACCAAGAAGTTAACATGATCTTTGGGTCCGTTATCAATGAGAACTTAAAGGATGAAATTGTAGTTACCGTTATAGCGACTGGTTTTAATGAGGTTGAAATTTCAACTCAAAAACCATTATCTCGACCTTCTTTCAATACTGCAAAACAAGTACCTGGAAAAAGAGAAATTAAGCGAGAAGAGCCGGTTCAAGAACAAGCTCCTCGTGGAAATCAATCACAAGAAGATGCATTAGATATTCCAACATTTTTAAGAAATCGAAATCGCAGAAGATAAAATAATAGAAAAAAGCATTTAATTTCATGATTTAGAAATTAAATGCTTTTTTTTTTATAAACCACTCTAAAACTACTATCTTTTAAGGGAATGACAAAATACGAAATAATCCTCCAAAATTTCTCCACTATTATCGGCATGAAGTGACAGACTTCCATATAAGATGTACTATATACTAATTTTTAATAACGTAATATCCTGAAAAGAAGTTGTATTAATAAAGTAGTCCAAAGATTGTGAAGTGAGATCATACAATGATTGAAAGGAGAAGACGTTTGTATATCTATTTGGATGTCATTTGGTTATTAAACTTTCTTTTTGACTCTTTGTTATTGCTATTAACAGCAATTATTTTAAAGCGTAAAGTGATTAAATGGAGAATACTATTAGCTGCATTAGTGGGGTCATCTATTGTTTTACTTATGGTGTCACCATGGCAAATGTTTGCTTCACATCCAATTGTGAAGCTGCTTTTCTCAATTATTATTGTCTTTACGGCGTTTGGATATAAACGTTTTCGCTTCTTCATACAAGGATTACTAACATTTTATTTCACAACATTTATGATTGGAGGTGGGATGATTGGTATCCATTATTTTTTTGAGTATGAATTGGATATAACGAATAGTGTCATGGTTACCTCTACAACTGGATTTGGGCATCCGATTAGTTGGATATTTGTAAGTATTGGATTCCCATTAGTTTGGATTTTCTCTAGAAAACAGCTAGAGCATCTTGAATTTAAAAAGCTTCAATATGACCAAATTGTTAATGTTGAGATTCATATAGATGATGAAGTAGAGTTTAAGCTAAAAGGTTTAATTGATAGCGGAAACCAATTATATGATCCAATTACAAGAAGCCCAGTGATGATTGTGGATACGAATAAAATAAATGATTTTCTACCAGAAAGCCTTTTGGAGCAGTCGAAAAACCCTGACTCACTTTCCTTTGATGAGACCGCTGAACCTCACAAATGGGAGAATCGTGTTCGGTTGATCCCATACCGAGGTGTAGGTCAGAACCATCAATTTTTAATGGCATTAAAACCAGACTCCATAAAAATTGATTACAAAGACGAAATAATCATTGTTAAAAAGGCTTTAGTTGCCTTAAATCATACTACTCTATCTAGTGAGGATGAGTATGATTGTATTATTCATCCGAAGATGTTAGTTACATCTTCCATTCAACCAGCATCATAGTTAGTTGTAAATGGATTTTACATTCAAAGATTAAATGTTAATACTATAGTTTACTCTTATTTTTATAAAATAGAAGGGGGAACAAGCAGTGAAAAAACTAAAACTTCGAATAACATATATATGGTATAAACTATTACTAAAACTAGGTATTAAGACAGATGAAATATATTACATAGGTGGAAGCGAAGCACTGCCACCTCCCTTGTCAAAAGAAGAAGAAGAACATCTTTTAATGAAACTTCCAAATGGAGATAAAGCAGCAAGGTCCATACTGATTGAAAGAAACTTACGACTAGTAGTATACATCGCTAGAAAGTTTGAAAACACAGGCATTAATATAGAAGATCTGATTAGTATAGGTACAATAGGTTTAATTAAGGCTGTTAATACATTCAATCCTGAAAAGAAAATAAAGTTAGCTACATATGCATCAAGATGTATTGAAAACGAAATCTTAATGTATTTAAGAAGGAATAACAAGATTAGGTCAGAGGTATCTTTTGACGAACCTTTAAACATTGATTGGGATGGAAATGAACTATTACTATCAGATGTCTTAGGCACTGAAGAGGATATAATTACAAAGGATTTAGAAGCAAATGTTGATCGAAAGTTATTAATTAAGGCTTTACATCAATTAAACGATCGTGAAAAACAAATTATGGAGCTAAGATTTGGGCTAATTGGTGGAGAAGAAAAAACCCAAAAAGATGTTGCAGACATGCTTGGAATTTCCCAATCCTATATTTCTAGGTTGGAAAAGAGAATTATTAAAAGACTTAGAAAGGAATTCAATAAGATGGTTTAAAGAAAAAAACTAATGATGTGTAAAACCCATATTTCATCTTATTCTACTTGGTTTCATGCCATAGTTTTAAAAATGTAAGGACGAAAAGAAAGATTGAATGTGCATATTTTTCCCTCCAAAGGAGATACTTAACTTTGTACAGCAACTCCTGTTAGGAGGGAAAGAATTGACTCGAAATAAAGTAGAAATATGTGGTGTAGATACTTCAAAACTTCCAGTACTTAAAAATGAAGAAATGCGTGAGCTTTTTAGGCAAATGCAAGGTGGAGATTTATTCGCAAGAGAAAAACTTGTAAATGGTAACCTAAGACTAGTTCTTAGTGTAATCCAGCGGTTTAATAACAGAGGAGAATATGTTGATGACCTATTTCAGGTTGGTTGTATTGGACTAATGAAATCTATTGATAATTTCGATTTGAGCCAAAACGTTAAATTCTCAACATATGCTGTACCCATGATTATTGGGGAAATCCGACGTTATCTTCGGGATAATAATCCAATTCGTGTGTCACGATCACTTAGGGATATTGCTTACAAAGCATTACAGGTTAGGGAAAGGTTAATGAGTGAGACAAGCAGGGAGCCAACAGCTGAAGAGATTTCAAAGGTTCTTGAAGTTCCTCATGAGGAGATCGTCTTTGCATTAGATGCTATTCAAGATCCAGTGTCATTATTTGAACCTATCTATAATGATGGTGGTGACCCAATCTATGTAATGGATCAATTAAGTGATGAAAGAAATCGTGATATTAATTGGATTGAAGAGATAGCATTAAAAGAAGGCATGAGAAGGTTGAATGAACGAGAAAAGCTCATTCTTCGGAAACGTTTCTTTCAAGGTAAAACACAAATGGAAGTTGCTGAGGAAATTGGAATCTCACAAGCACAGGTATCACGACTTGAAAAGGCAGCTATCAAACAAATGAATAAAAACATTCAAAATTAAAGAGGCATTTTTGTCTCTTTTTTATTTTGGATCTAAGGAAGAAATTTAGAAAAAATATCATGATTCCCTATCTGCTTAACATATATTTGTAAAAAGAATAATTTGAGGGGTTGGAGAGAAAATGGTGTATATCTCAGAATTACAATCTAAGGATGTTGTTAATGTAGCTGATGGTAAAAGGCTTGGAAATATCGGGGATATAGATATTAATTTAAACAATGGTAAAATTGAATCAATTATAATTATGGGCTCTGGAAAAGTATTGGGCTTATTTGGCAAGGATGAAGAAGTTTCAATTCCCTGGAGAAACATCATGAAAATTGGTGCGGATGTGATCCTAGTAAGATTTCCACTAAATCAGATTGAATAAAAAACGGTTCTTTAGACATTTTTCAAATATTTCCCCTCTCTTTTGATAAAATATGATAAAATAAGCAATAAACATGTGTAAAATTATCCTTATTAGGGTTATTTTCCAAAAAAATTGTATGAAGTTCAGGAAAAATAATCACTGAACTTTGTACAGGAATAAAAAGGATGTATACTATGATTATTGAGCCGTTTGTTCATCATCATACAAGTCAAATACTTAATCTTCAACCATTTGATATCATTACTAAAAAAAAGCTAGTGGTTGGCTTTACAACGAAAAATGGCGGATATAGTGAAGCTCCTTTTCAATCATTAAATCTAGGACTACATGTGAATGATGATGATACAGCCGTTGTTAGTAATAAAGAAATAATAGCAAAATCCTTACATTTTCCATTAGACCAGTGGGTAGGTTGTGAGCAAGTACATGAAAATAAGATAGTGAAAGTAACAAAGGAACATTGTGGCCGTGGAGTCTTAAAATATGAAGACAGTATCCAAAAGACTGACGGAATCTATACAAATGAATCCGGTATTTTCCTTACCTTGTGCTTTGCTGATTGTGTCCCCTTATATTTTTATGAGCCTAAACGGAATTTAATTGGTTTAGCACATGCTGGCTGGAAAGGTACTGTTAAGGATATTGCTGGTGAAATGATTAGAAAATGGGAGAAAGAGGAAGGCGTTTGTCCAAAAGAAGTTTATGTAAGTATTGGGCCTTCCATCGAAGAGTGTTGCTATATTGTTGATAACCATGTAATAGATTTCGTCAATCAATTAGGCGACTTCAGAAACTTAGTTTATAAAGAAGTTAGCTCTGGACAATATACTTTAAGTCTTAAGAAACTAAATCAACAATTAATGATTACCGCCGGTATTCCTGAAAATCAAATCTCAGTTTCTTCTTATTGTACGAGTTGTTCACGCGATTTATTCTTTTCACATCGACGTGATAGAGGTCGAACAGGAAGAATGCTTAGTTTTATTGGATTAAAGGAGGATTAACAATACATTGCGCGTTTCAGATAACTTAGCAGCTATAGAACAGAAAATCAAAAAGTCGTGTGAAATTGGAAACAGAAATCCTCATGATGTTAAAATTATTGCAGTTACTAAATATGTAAGTATTCAAGTCGCAGAGGAAGCTTTTGAAGCAGGTGTCAAACACTTAGGAGAAAATAGGGATGATGGTCTTTTAACTAAATGGGAGCATTTTGGTGATAAGCCTACTTGGCATTTTATTGGATCACTCCAAACGAAAAAGGTTAAAAATATAATCGATAAAATCGATTATATTCATTCATTAGATCGTATTTCGCTTGCTGAAGAGATTCAAAAAAGATCAAATAAACTTATTAAATGCTTTGTCCAAGTGAATGTTTCTGGAGAAGAGTCTAAACATGGCTTAATGCCGGCAGAACTTTTAGATTTCATTCGTGCACTAAGTAAATTTACGTCTATTGAGGTTGTTGGGTTAATGACGATGGCTCCCAATACCGATGATAGACATCTCATTCGTCAATGTTTTAGGAAACTAAAGGAACTACAAAAAGAAGTACAAGCATTAAATTATACATATGCACCTTGTTTGGAATTATCAATGGGAATGTCAAATGATTTTGAGATTGCAATTGAAGAAGGTGCGACATTTATACGCTTAGGAACAATACTTGTTGGGAATAAATGATAGGAGGTGTCTTCCTTGAGTATAAAATCAAAATTCAAGAGCTTCTTTGCACTAGAAGATGAATATGAATACCAGGAACAAGAGCAATATGATGTAGATGAGTATGAGCCACCTGCAAAACCATCAAGGACAAACAACAAGCAAAATGTAGTTAGTTTACAAAGTGTCCAAAAATCTTCGAAAATGGTATTATTTGAACCGAGAGTTTATGCAGAGGCGCAAGAAATTGCAGACCACTTAAAGAACAGACGTGCTGTTGTTGTGAATTTACAACGAATACAGCATGATCAAGCCAAGCGTATTGTAGACTTTTTAAGTGGGACAGTTTATGCCTTAGGTGGAGATATCCAACGAATAGGTTCCAATATCTTTTTATGTACGCCAGATAATGTTGATGTATCAGGAAATATTTCAGAAATTATTGCAGAAGAAGAGTTTTCAGACAAGAGGTGGTAAATTAAATGGAATTAATTTTTAGTTTATTAAGGAGCCTAATCACATTTTATTCATATGCACTTATTGCATATATTTTAATGTCATGGTTTCCTAATGCAAGAGAATCAAGTATTGGACAATTTTTAGCAAGAATTTGTGAACCGTATCTAGAGCCGTTTCGTAGATTTATTCCACCACTAGGAATGATTGATATTTCACCAATTGTTGCAATTTTAGTTTTAAACTTTGCTATTATGGGAGTAGATTCATTATTTAGGATGTTTTTATAAGCCTATTTTGAGGGGATTCCAATGAATTCCCTTTTTCTTTTTATTTGGCAGGAAGGATGAGACCCCGCAGGCACGAGGAGGCTCATCACCTGCCCCGCGGAAAGCACACACCTGGAGTGCAAATCAACCTACCTTAGTTAAATAGCAACAAAATTTACAAAAGAGCCTTTATTTTAGTAATAGTTATAACGTTGATATGGAGTAGATTTTATGGAGATCTATCAGCATTTTCGAAAAGAGGAACATGCCTTTATTGATAAAGTTTTAGAATGGAAAAGGTACGTTGAAAATCAATATAGTCCTAAATTAACTGATTTCCTTGACCCGAGGGAACATGATATTGTTAAACAGGTCATTGGGAAGGACGGAGAAGTAAAAGTACAATCCAATGGTGGTAGCCCTCAGTCTGAGAGAAAACGGGTTCTTATTTATCCATCATATTATGTACCAGAAGAAGAAGATTTTCAATTATCTCTTTATCAAATTGTATACCCAAGTAAATTTGTTACGATTGAGCATAGACAAGTGTTAGGTTCGTTCATGTCAATCGGATTAAAACGTTCAAAGTATGGAGATATCCTCATTAATCATGATGCAATTCAAATCATTATTGCAAAGGAAATGGAAGACTTTATTAAAATGAATCTACATTCCATTGGAAGGGCTACTGTATCACTAAAACAGTTACCTTTATCTAACATCATTGTTTCAAATGAGGAATGGAATGAACACTCTATCTCGTTTTCTTCATTACGTTTAGATGTTATTGTATCAACTGTTTTTCAGCTTTCAAGACAAAAAGCACAGGCCCATATTCAAAATGGTCTTGTGAAGGTTAATTGGAAGATTGTTGAAAATCCATCTTTTGATTGTAAGGAAAGTGATTTAATTTCTGTAAGAGGATTTGGAAGATGCAAATTAATTTCTTCTGATGGGAAAACGAAAAAGGAAAAATGGAGATTTGTAATAGGAAAACAAAAATAATTTTGTTTATTTTGCAGGATTATATCTATTTCTGTCGAATTTATAACAACAATCTTAATATAGATGTCCAATAGTTTTACTTGTCTACAGAAATTACATATTATTTATTGGAGGTGGCATTAGTGCCTTTAACGCCGTTAGACATTCATAACAAAGAATTTAATAAAGGATTTCGTGGGTATGATGAAGATGAGGTTAACGAATTCCTTGATCAAGTGATAAAAGATTACGAAATGGTCATACGAGAAAAGAAGGAACTTGAAACAAAGTTATCTGAATTAAATGAACGACTTGGACATTTCACAACAATTGAAGAAACTTTACATAAGTCAATTGTAATTGCTCAAGAAACAGCTGAAGAAGTGAAAAGGAATGCGTCAAAAGAAGCAAAACTAATTATTAAAGAAGCAGAAAAAAATGCGGATCGAATTATTAATGAATCATTATCTAAATCAAGAAAAATCGCGATGGAAATCGAAGAGTTGAAAAAACAATCTAAAGTATTCAGAAATCGTTTTAAAATGCTAGTTGAAGCTCAATTAGATATGCTTAATAGTGATGATTGGGATCATTTAATGGAATATAATGTGGAGCCCGTTTATACTGATTCTGAAGATAATTAATGACAGGTTCTTGACGAATTTTAACAATTCACATATAATTTTAAAACAAATAAAATTATGTAATAACTATGATAGGGACAGTAGCTCTTTTATTAGTTTATCTAATACAACTTGTATAGTTGTTTAAGCGAGTCGAGGATGGTGTGAGCTCGATATAAACCAAAAGAATGAAAATCACCCTTGAGTTCCTAGCTGAAATAATAAGTAAGCAATGGCGATGACATTCTCGTTACGAGTGTTAAGAGTGGACTATTATTTATAGTCTATTAGGGTGGTACCGCGGGAAAACCTTCTCGTCCCTTTTTGGGGATGAGAGGGTTTTTTTGTTTTACTTTAAAATGGATTGTTTTAGCAATAGGTGATGATGGCAATCCTGTTGCTAGTGAAAAAGGAGGAAATAAAAAATGGAATATAAAGATACATTGTTAATGCCGAAGACGGAGTTTCCTATGCGTGGAAACTTGCCAAACCGTGAACCACAAATCCAAGACAAGTGGGAAGAAATGGGGATTTACCAACTTGTACAAGAGCGTACTAAGGATCGTCCTCTTTTTGTTTTACATGACGGACCGCCCTATGCAAATGGGGATATTCATATGGGTCATGCTTTAAACAAGATTTTAAAGGATATGATCGTTCGTTTTAAATCTATGGATGGATATTGTGCTCCTTATGTTCCAGGATGGGATACACACGGACTTCCAATTGAAACGGCCCTTACTAAGAATAAAAAAGTAAATCGAAAAGAACTTAGTGTTGCAGAATTTCGTAAGTTATGTGAAGAGTATGCTTATGAGCAAATTCATAATCAACGCGAGCAATTCAAACGCCTAGGAGTCCGAGGGGATTGGGAGAATCCTTATATTACATTAAAGCCTGAATATGAAGCGCAACAAATTAAAGTATTTGGGGATATGGCGAAAAAAGGCTACATCTATAAAGGGTTAAAGCCTGTTTATTGGTCACCTTCAAGTGAATCGGCGTTAGCAGAAGCGGAAATTGAATATCAGGATAAACGTTCTGCATCTATTTATGTTTCGTTTGATGTAAAAGATGGAAATGGAGTATTAGAAGGTGACGAAAAACTCATTATCTGGACAACAACTCCATGGACAATTCCCGCAAACTTAGGAATTAGTCTTCATCCAAATCTAGAATATAGTGTAGTTTCTGAAAAAGAAAACAAATATATCGTCGCTTCTGAATTATTAGAAACAGTTTCGAAGGAACTAGGTTGGGAAGATCCAACAACGTTGAAAACATATAAAGGGATTGAATTAGACCGAGTAGTTGCTGTTCATCCGCTATATGATCGTGAGTCTCTAATTATGTGTGGAGAACATGTAACAACCGAAGCAGGTACGGGATGTGTTCATACTGCTCCAGGACATGGGGAAGATGATTTTATCGTTGGGATGCAATACGGATTAGATGTATTATGTCCTGTTGATGAGAAAGGATATATGACAAAAGA
>JBEQAC010000069.1:0-14846 GCA_041640535.1 Bacillaceae bacterium | reverse complement strand
CAATTTTTTATCTGAGGAGTATCAACAAAATTTAAGTTATGAAGACTATTTTGAATCATTTGCAGGGGTAGGTCATACAAGTTTAATCAAGCTTTGTCGAGTGCCTGATGGCAAAGGAAAAATCCAAATTTTTTATGAAATTGAGACGATTGAAGGGTTTAAAGGCGAGAGAGCTGAATACTTTGGTTACTCTTACGGATTTATTCAACTTGTTCACGAACAAGGAAGTTATCGAATCTCCGATATAAAGCAATTTAAGGAGGATTTTTTATGCGCACCTTATCACCTCTGGCAACATGATGCAGAGGCAGTTGTTGATATCAAATTTGGAGAGTGGTGCAAATTGGTCCAGCAAAGATATCCAACGATAAAGAATGGGTACGTGAAACATATTTATTTTCTCGGTACTGATGGTGCTGATTATTGTATGATCTTCTTTTCATTAACAAATGGAACTGATATCGAAATTGCTCAATTCCGTAGTATAGGTAATCTAAAGTGGACACAAGTGAAAATAGTGCCTGAAGAAGAGTGTTTACCGGAACAAGTAATTCGATAACGGATTTACTATGAGATAATTTCGCTGGTGTGAGTCTTTTGTTACATCGTGAAATCCAGAAAAGTGTCCAAAGGGAGATGGTCCCATTGTAATATTCCTCCGCTTTGGTTGTAATTCAATTAACCCGTTAACCATCCATGCAGCGTCGTTCCTACGCTGCATGGATGCTAACGGAGCAGTTGAAGAACCAAGAATAGACTTTAATCAACAAACAGGACCCATTTAGTTGAAAGGGATGAGGCTGGGACATAACTTAGCTTGAAAACCCGTGGGACTGCAGTGCGATGAGGCACACCAGCCGCCCGCGAAAACTTTATAGATTCTTAGGGTTAATCGTCTATTACAGCTTTTCCTTGTTCACGTAACTTTTTTAAAGATACAATCATATGATTTATTTCTTCATCGGAATGTCTTTCCCATGAACTTAATTCAGCTATTATTTTCAAAGGCGATTTAGACCTATAAGAACGTGTTGGGTTTCCAGGAAATCTTTTATCAGTTAAGTTCGGATCATTTTCAAAATCACCTAATGGTTCTACAATGTAAATTCTTTCTTTTGAGTTAGATGTTGCTAATTCAGCACCCCATTTAGCCGCATCTAATGTTGCAGTGAAATATATATAGTTCGATTTTTTGTCTTGGTAATTTGATAAGTGTTGCGGTTCTAGAAGATCTCCAATTTTTAGTTCTGCTTTAGTACCATGAAAGAAAGGACCATTATCTAAGACATCTTTTTTGTCATTCATATAGTAACCCCCTTATATTTTTAGATATGTATATAACAGTATAGGACAGGAACCTTAGAAAGTGTAGTCTATAAACAATTTATTATTAGTAGTATAATGTAAGTAGAGAAAATAATGCGGAACGACAAATATCTATTAAACTTTTTGATTGCTGAAGTTTTATGGACTAACATCTGGTTTTGTTTCAAAAATGTGGTATTAAACAAACGAGAGCATGTGTTTATCAAGTAGATCGTTATTAAGTGGTCTTTTTCTTTTGTTGCTTATTTCAAAAATACACAAAAATAAATAGTCTTGAAAAAAGAATTCAGTCTTAACAGAGGTGGATTTTTTTATAAATCAGAGATTTTGAAGTTGTAAATGGTGCCTGTCTGAAAATATAAAATGCGAAACAACATCTGTTTATTGGGAATTACCAGATGGTTCAAGGGGAATAAAAATTCTCCATGTATTAACTGTAATGATTGTGGAATGACCTATCAAGAAGAAGGGATTATTGAGCAAATTGAAGAACAGCTTCTATTAAATGATACAAAGGTTCTAGAAAACACGTTAAGTTTTTTTCCATTCTGCTAATACCTCGTCACGCATTTTGGGGTTAATGGATTTATAGTTGTACACATATATGTATTACTTTATGTGGGTTAATAACTATATGACTCTATTGGTACCCATTAAGGATAGGAAATCCTGGTGTTTTATTGCACTAACATGAAAATTTAACTTCTGTGACATCCGAAAAAAGTACAGCTACTGATCTTAGCTGGAATAGTAGCTGCTCTTATTGAGGTAACGGGGAAAGAAGCAATATGGAGAAAAGGTCCATAATGTTTTTAATCTTCCGTTTTTAGTTTGTAAATTTTTGTTTTTATTAATCTTAAGGATTTTCGAACAATTTCTTTTATATCAATCTGTCCTTTTACAAGCTCATATTCGGCCTCAAATTGATCTCTATCACAAGGGTATTGTTCTCCGTTCTTATCTGTGATTAGATAATCTCCTGGGTGCCCCTTCATTGTACCTTTGGATGTCTCAATTGTAATAGATCTTGTTAGCTTCACAGCTTCAACAATAAGGGGTTTTTTTCTAAACTTAGGCATGGGTATCAACCTCCTTTTCTGTACAATACTAGACTATGCAAAAAGGGGTAAATGTGTATAGGCTATAGTTATCTTAGCTAAACGGTGTTAGAGTTCAAGACGGAGAAAGATGAGTGGAGTTCTTTTCTTGTTGTGTTACATATGACAGCTTCTTTGTTCCACTTTCGCCATGGTAACCAATAGAAATCCCCCGCAATTGTTGAATGAACACGACTACGGGGTATTTGTTATGACCAAGATATTTTCAAAAACTTCATGCCTCAATGAATAACCTTTCATGTAAATCACAGCTTTGTTACTAGCATTGAGAATAGTAGTAAGCACCTACAATTATTAATAAGATAAACAACACAACAATTAATACAAAGGTATAGTTATGAGGTACAGGACAATAACTAGGAGCGGTATATCCATAACTAGGGGCAATATAAGTTGGTTGTGGCGGAACATTAGCTCCCAATACAGGTGCCGCGTTTTCGTTTGCTCCCATATAGGGTGCTACATTTTCATAATACTCCATGTTTATACTTCCTTTCTATATAGTGTAAATTCACTACATTATACTCACCTAGTTTAAAATTGCCCCGTTCCGCCAAGAAAATGGGTAAATATCACAGCGCAAGTAGACTAATCTGTTTTTACAGATAAATAAATACCCCTGGTTTCTAAAATGAAAGTTTGAGAAATATCTAACAAAGGGAGAAACAAAAGTAGATTTTATTGAAATAATATTTTTTTATACATACAATAAAAAACGCAGTCCCAACCTTCGTTTGCGACGCTCCTTAAGCGGAGGGTAAATTGCACTTCAACCGAACTTTAAATCATTGCACAAAGTCATGATAAAGTCCTATTATTGAACTATAAAGGTGTAATTATCACTTATCCTAACCAGAAAATTATTTACTAGGGCGAGCAGATGATTATTCAAGGAAATCTATCCAGACATGAAGAATAAGGAATCTGATATTGGTGTATTAGGCCTTTTGCATGATAAACAGTTCAATATAGTGCCTGATAATCTAAAGCTGTCATTCGTAGGAAAGAATACGAACAAAACCAAACTCATGCTTCGTTAAAGGATAAACGGGAAAAGGACGGCTATTTATTCCAAACCATAAGATATAGAGATGGGAGGTAATCATTTTGGGATTGAATTAAAAGAAACGCTCGCAAAGAAGATTCTTACTGAAGCAAAGGGTTATTTAGACGTTGGATTTACTCATTCAATGAATCCATATAGTGGTTGTGCATTTTCTTGCAAGTATTGTTATGTAAGAGAAATGCCAATTCAAAGATTTAAAGAAATTGCTTGGGGAGAATGGTTAGACATTAAAACAAACGCTGCAGAAAATTACCGAAATGAACTCCTAAAACTTCGTAATAAAAACAAGCCTATCAATATTTTTATGTCTTCTGCGACAGACCCATACCAGCCTATCGAACGTAAAGCAAGGATTTCTAGAAGGATATTAGAAGAAATGATCGAAAACCCGCCTGATTTTCTTCAAATCCAAACTCGAGGACCACTTATTACAAGAGATATTGACTTGTTAGTAAAATTAAAAGAAAAATGTGATGTTCTTGTATCCATAACGATTGAAACAGACAGGGAAGATATAAAGCAGATATTTGCTCCATTGGCTCCTGGAATTAAATTAAGGATAAAGGCCTTAATGGAACTTCATGCTGCAGGAATATCCACTCAAGCTTCTATTTCTCCGGTGTTACCGTTTACCCCCGACTTTCCAAAAGCATTGGATGGGATTGTGGATCATATTTGGATTGATACTCTATCTATTGGAGACGGTGCAATGGGCAAACGTTCTGAGAGGTTAGGAATGCCAAAATTATTTGAGGAACATGGACAAAAACGATGGTATGAAAATAATCTACATGTAAAGGTGGAGAAATATTTTAAGAAATATTTTCCTAATGACATGGTACGAGTTTCTAAACAAGAAGCCTTCCCTAAATAAGTAAGAAACTGTTTCATCAATTTTTTTGCAAAGTTGTACCCCTCTGTTCGATTATCGTGTATCTTTACTATAAGTCGAAATAATATTTTTTGGTGTAGTCTGTCATTATAGTAATCTTTACATAAGTGAATGATTTTATATTTTTTTGAAGAAAACGCTTCTACCATCATAATGGAAAACGATAAAATTAGCAAAGTAGTAGAACAGGCTTTGAAAATACAGTAGCCAAAATAATGTGTATATAGGTATGCTTCAATTATCTTTTTAGACAATAACATTTTAAATACAAGTATGGATCGATACTAGTTGTGCCTTTAAAAATATCAGAGAGGAATGACCGCTATTTGAATGTATTGGTAACCAAATTAAAAGAAGTTTTGTATGCCGTTCTCCCCATTACAGCAATTGTGTTGATCTTAAACTTTACTCTAACCCCTCTTGATGACTTAACATTAATTATCCGTTTTGTAATTGGAGCTATATCTATTATTATAGGGTTATCAATCTTTTTATTTGGAGTCGATATTGGGATTACACCTATTGGTCAATTAATGGGAAAAACAATAGCTAAATCAAATAAAATTTGGATTGTGATGATTGCTGGATTGTTGCTTGGATTTTTTATTTCTATAGCTGAACCAGATTTACATATCCTCGCAGGGCAGGTTGATTTTGTTACATCTGGTCTTATATCGAAGACAAGTATTGTGATGATTGTGTCGATTGGAATTGGCGCTCTTATTGCGATTGGACTTGCAAGAATTGTTTACAATATCCCGTTGTACAGATTATTAACTGTTTTATACTTCATTATCTTAGTTTTAGCCTTATTTACTTCTCGAGAGTTTTTAGCTATCTCTTTTGATGCTTCTGGAGCAACAACCGGAGCGCTGACAGTTCCGTTTATTCTTGCTCTTGCTCTAGGGGTTTCTTCACTGAAAAAGGACAGTAAGGCTTCAGAAAAAGATAGTTTTGGATTAGTAGCAATTGCTTCAACGGGAGCAATAATATCCGTTATGATCATGAACATCATTTCGAAATCTGATAAAATAACTGGAAGTATAGAACCAGTTGAAAATGGTCCGACTTCAATTATGGGTCCTTTTTTACATGAAATTCCCATAATAGCTCAAGAGATTATAATGGCTCTTCTTCCAATCTTATTAATTTTTTTGGTATTTCAAAAAATCTACTTTAAAATGTCTAAGAAAACGGTTAAAAAGATAATAATTGGGCTTTTATTTACCTTTATAGGACTTGTATTCTTTTTAGTTGGTGTAAATGCTGGATTTATGGATGTAGGAAGATCAATCGGACATTCCATAGCATCTCTAGATAATAAAGCATATGTTGTTATTGTAGCATTTGTTTTAGGTGTGGTTACAATATTGGCAGAACCAGCAGTTCATGTATTAACTCATCAGATAGAGGATGTTACAAGTGGCTATGTAAGGAGAAAAGTTGTAATGTTTTCACTATGTGTTGGAGTCGGATTTGCAGTAGCATTATCGATGTTAAGAATACTTATCCCAGAACTCCAATTATGGCACTATCTTTTGCCTGGTTATATTATTGCAATAGGAATGACCTATCTTGTACCGAAACTATTCGTTGGGATTGCCTTTGATTCTGGAGGTGTTGCATCAGGCCCAATGACAGCCACATTTATATTGGCGTTTGTTCAAGGTGCTGCGGAAGCGATAGAAGGTGCAAATGTGCTAATAGACGGATTTGGCATGATTGCGATGGTAGCGCTAACCCCTCTTATTACCCTACAAATTGTAGGATTTATTTTTAAATTGAAATCAAAGAAAGAAGGATTGATAAAGGATGTTCAGTAATTCCGAAATCACCGAATATGAACAAGTTTGTATTATTGTTGATTTCGGTAAAGGAAGTAAAGTCATGCAAACAGCGAAAAAATACGGTGTTTCAGGGGGAACGATATTGTTAGGTAAAGGAACAATTAATAACCGCCTCTTGGAGCTTTTAGGAATCAACGATATTAAAAAAGAGATCATCTTCTTGGTGTCAGATAATAAAACAATTAATAACGTGATTGAACAACTTGAAGATAAGTTCAAATTTACAAAACCCAATCATGGCATAGCATTTACGACTTCTGTGGGTCGTGTGTTTGGAGCTAGAAACTATATGAAAGGTCATATCAAAGAAGAAAGAGGTGAGGAAAATAGCATGTATCAAGCTATTACGGTAATTGTAGAGAAAGGGAATGCTGAACTTGTTATTGATGCAGCCACCGAAGCAGGTTCTAAAGGAGGAACGATCATTAACGCGAGAGGTTCTGGTATTCATGAAACGAGTAAACTATTCTCTATGGATATTGAACCTGAAAAAGAAATGGTATTAATTTTGTCAGCAAAAGATAGTACAGATGCTATCGTAACTTCGATTAGGCAAAAACTTAAAATAGATGAGCCAGGTAATGGAATTATCTTTATCCAAGATGTAAATAAAACATATGGTTTATTTAAGTGATAAAAAGGAAAATCTAAGTAGTAAGAAATAGATAAGTATCCAATTAACAGAACTTCATGTAACCTAAAAAAATTGTTTAGTAAAAAATGACCAATTTGAACTGATTTGGTCATTTTTTAGTTACAACCATTGGTAACAAAATTAGGGGGAGTAATTACAAAAATAGATAGATAAAAAATAAATGACGGAAAATCAAAAGAAAAAAGTCGTATTATTGGTAAGTTATTACACAACAATACATCTATAATTGAGAAAAAGAAGGAGATGTATCTTATTTAACTAAAATAAGAGCGCTTACAAAGGTTAGTAGTGTAGTATTTATGCAAATGGAGTAAAAATTTTTGGCTTTACTGGATTTATAAGATGCTTATTAATACAGTTAACGAGTCTGGAATGGAAGGCTGGGATATGGTCAAAACCAGAGATATTGGCAGGCTACTAAATTAGAGAGAGGGGAAAATTTGATGGCATTAATTCAAGTTAATTTTTTATCTAAGACATTAGGGAGAACAGTTCCAATGAATGTCATTTTACCGGTGGATAAATTCACGTTTCCGGGTATGCCGGTAAGAGAGGATAAACCTTTCAAGACATTATATCTCCTACATGGGGTATTAGGAAATTACACGGATTGGGTATCTGGAACAAATATTCAAAGGTGGGCAGAGGAGAAGGACCTTGTCGTTGTTATGCCTTCTGGAGATAATGCGTTTTATGTAGACAATCCTAATGTTAACAATTATTATGGAGAGTTTATTGGGAAGGAATTAGTCGAGATTACAAGGAAAATGTTCCACCTTTCTGATAAAAGAGAAGATACCTATATCGCTGGTCTTTCGATGGGAGGATACGGGGCGATTAGGAATGGCTTGAAATACCATGATACATTTGGGTGTATTGCTGGATTGTCAGGAGCCCTAATTACGGACGGAATTGATAAAAGAACAAATGATAGTCCAATCTTCTTTGAAAAGCGCTCCTATGCAGAGGGATGTTTTGGTGACCTCGATAAGGTGGCTGAAAGTGATATGAATCCGAAATGGCTTGTGAAGAAATTGGTAGAGGAAAATGTGAATATACCAGAAATTTATATTGCATGCGGAGAAGAAGATTTTCTTCTTAATGCAAACAGAGAGTACAGAGATTTTCTGAAGAATCTTGGTTTGGAAATAACTTATGAAGAAGGACCTGGTGGACACGATTGGGATTTCTGGAATCGTTATATTAAAAGAGTGCTAGAATGGCTTCCTCTCGAAAACAATACTGCAGGTATTAACAGTGGAAATGTAGGAGTCTAATACTGGAAAAAAATAAATATCTCTAGTGCGTTAATCAAATCATGATTAACGCTTTATTTTTTGTGAAAAATTAACATAATTGAATGTTATGTGGACTTTCATTATACTTGTTTATATTACTATATTAAATTAGTAAATTGTTTTTCATCTAGGGTAGTAAAACATGGTTTAAATGGGAATGATGAATGACATTGAAGGATAAAGGAGAATGTAAAATGTTTCAGTTATTAAAAAATTTAACCAGTTTACATGGCCCTTGTGGCTATGAGCAACCAGTATCATATTATATTAAAGAATATGTAAAAGAACTAGTTGACGAGGTAAAAATAGATCCAATTGGAAACGTAATCGCAATGAAAAGAGGAAGAAAACCTGGGCCTAAGGTGATTGTCACTGCACATATGGATGAAATCGGATTTATAGTAAAGAAAATCGAAAATAATGGTCTGTTACGTTTTGAAAAACTGGGTGGCCATGATGACAGAATCCTACTAGCTCAAAAGGTAAAGGTTCGCACAAAGGATGGCGAATTATTAGGAGTTATTGGCACGATGTCTGCACATTTTGTGAAATTTGATGATCCCACAAAGGTTAGAAAGCACGGACAAATGTATATTGATATCGGGGCAAAATCCAAGGAAGACGCCTTGAGCATAGGTGTGCAAATTGGGACTCCAATTACATGGGCAACAGAATTAGAGCTTTTAGGAAATGAACAGACTGGAAGAGTTGTAGGAAAAGGTTTAGATAATCGAGCGGGTTGTGCGGTCGTCATTAGGCTGCTAGAAAACCTTCAACAACTTGACTTTGCAGGTGAAGTGATTGCATTATTTACGGTACAGGAAGA
Source organism: Bacillaceae bacterium (assembly GCA_041640535.1). Lineage (GTDB taxonomy): Bacteria > Bacillota > Bacilli > Bacillales > Bacillaceae_L > Litchfieldia. The sequence continues at coordinate 5,818 of JBEQAC010000069.1, read as the reverse complement.
AGTAGGGTTAAGAGGAGCACAAGTGGCTGCGAGAAATATATTCGCTGATGTGGCGATTGCAATAGATACAACAGCTGTCAGTGATACTCCTGAAGAAACAATGGATCAAACTTTACATTTAGGTCAGGGAACAGGGATAAAAATTATTGATTTTAGTCTCATTGCCCATCCAAGAGTGAAGGAAACTCTAATCAATTTAGCAGATGAACAGGAGATTTCCTACCAATATGAGGTGTTCCCTGGAATTGGAACAGACGGGGGAGCAGTTGCTTTAAGTAATAAAGGAATTCCAACAGGTGTGCTTTCAATTCCTTCTCGTTATGCACATTCACCAGTAGAGGTAATAGATTTAAATGACTTACAAGCGACTGTTGACTTATTAACAGCTTTTATTACAGATCTAGATGACGATAGTTCATTTCCATTTTAATGATGTCAAATGGAGAGGAGGAAAAAGAGAAAAAATGAGAAAATCATTTTATCATTATATGCTAAGGTACCGTAATGAAAAGGGCAAAGACGACCTTAGTATATTTGCAAATAATATTTACCTTGATCATGGCTTTCCTAAAAATGACCACGACTACCACGAAATCAGCACCTATTTAGAGTTTAATGGCCATTATTTAAAAAATATGGCCATCTTTGACCAGGCATGGGAACTATATACAAATGATCAAGAATGAAGCGCGGGGACGGTTCTCATGCTTCTAAAGTAAAAGGAGCATCTACCTGTAGTGATGCTCCTTTTACAATTATTAATTGCCGCCCAAGCATCAATCTCTACCTTAATTTCTGGTCTTGCTAAAGCTGAAACATAGGCTAATGTAGTTGCAGGAGCGTATTAACCTAAATCTAAATGTTAACTGGAGTGATGATAGTGGACATGAAGTTATCTTTTATTTTACTGATGATCATCATTATCTATTATATATGGAAGTACTACAATAAGAGAAAGCCATTTAAAACTTTCAAACAATTTCGTGAAAGGGCATTAGAATACGAAATGAAAGGGAAGTATGAAAATGCGTTAGAAATAAGAAATAAAGCACTGGAGTTAAATAACCTAACAAATCTTGAACGTGCTGATCTGTATCTTGGTATTGGAGAAATACATCTATCACAAAAAGATTATCAGAAAGCAACCGAATTTTTTGACCTTTCTTTTGATATCGCAATAAACGAAAATTTCCCTTACGATAAACAATATGAAAAAATAATCGATGCTTATTTAAAAGCGGGTCGCAAAAATGATGCTAAAATTAGGTTAGCAGAATTAATTGAGCGTCAGCGCTATGATAAAAGATTTAAAAAGTTGGAGAATTTTAAGTGTGAGTAAAAAAGGGGGATATCAAATGACTGATTTTATTTTTGCTAAGGGTTATCGTGAACAAGTGAAGTGGAGAAAAAGTTTCTTTGAACTAGCTCAACAAGTGTTTGGAATTCATTTCGACAGTTGGTATGAGAAAAAATACTGGACTGATAAATATATCCCATTTTCATATATTGATAGAGAGAAAGTGATTGCAAATGTATCTGTCAATTTCATTGATTTACTGATTGGTGGTGAATTAAAACGTGGTATACAAATTGGTACTGTAATGACACATCCTGATTATCGGAATTTAGGTCTATCAAAAAAACTACTTAATCAAGTAATAGAAGAATATCGTGGTTCGTACGATATGATGTATTTGTTTGCCAATAAGAGTGTTTTAGACTTCTATCCAAAATTCGGATTTAAGCCTTTGAATGAAACTCAATTTTCAATAAATTACATACCCTCAAAGGATCGTTCAAAATCATCAATCAAAAGATTATCTGGTAATAATGATTCAGATTTAAATTTTATTTACCAATTTGCCAAAAATAGAATTCCAGTTTCAAGTGCGTTTAGTACAGCTAATACTGAAGAACTTTTACAATTTTACTGCATAAATGTATTTCCAAATGATATTTATTATTTAGAAAATGAAGAAGCCATTATTATTTATCAGAAAACGAAAGAGAATGATATTCATATTTATGACATAATCTCTCAAAAAGAGGTCAATATTGAAAAAATCGTACATACAATCGCTTCAGAGCATACAAAAAAAGTAGTGTTTCACTTTACAATAGATCAGCAAGATGAACTAAACATAGAAACAATCACTTTTCATGGAAATGAGGTATTATTTGTTCGATTTGAAAATGAAGTGAACATGCCAAAACAATTTAAACATCCTATGACTTCACAAGCTTAAAAAATAGGATCCAAGGTGAAATTTATCATTGAAATATTAAAAATATTTAGTTTTTTATATTGAATTAATATAGTGAATATCATATTCTTTTTTTGAAGGTTACATTAAAAGGAGGTAAAAGCAGAAACAAGAGATTTTCACCATTAATGAGAACAGTTAGCTTTAAAAATAAATTATTTTAGGAGAAACGTAAATATGAAATATAGAAAATTGGGTAATAGTGGCCTAAAAGTAAGTGAAATAGGTTTAGGAAGTTGGTTAACCTATGGAAAGGCTGTTAATAATCAAACTGCATATGAATGTATTCATAAAGCATATGAGTTAGGAATTAATTTTTTTGACACGGCAAATGCCTATGAAGGTGGAAAGGCCGAGATAGTTTTAGGAGAAGCTTTAAAGTCTTACGAGAGAAGCAGTTATGTAGTTGCAACAAAACTCTTTTTCCCTATGGGTAAGGGTCCAAATGAGCGTGGTTTATCAAGAAAGCATATTTTCGAACAGTGTGACGCAAGTTTAAAACGACTCGGTCTAGATTATATTGATTTATATCAGTGCCACCGCTTTGATCCTGAAGTGCCAATGGAAGAAACCCTATATGCTCTAGATGATTTGGTTAGACAGGGGAAAGTACTGTATGCAGGTGTGAGTGAATGGAGTGCTTCACAAATTGAAAAAGCCGTTGGGATAAGAAAAGAATTTGGATTACGACCTATTATTTCTAACCAGCCAATCTATAATATGCTAGAAAGATATATTGAGCAAGAGGTACTACCAGTTTCTATCCAAAATGGAATTGGACAGGTAGTATTTTCTCCATTAGCACAAGGTGTTTTAACTGGAAAGTATCAACCAAATACGGAGAAACCAGGCGATAGTCGAGCTGCAAATGATTCAACCAATTTTGTTATTAATAGTTATTTTAGAAACGATGTGTTAGAGTGCGTCCAAAAATTAAATGCATTAGCTCAAGACTTAGGACTAACACTAAGTCAATTATCACTTGCATGGATTCTTAGTCATGATGGAATTAGTTCTGCTATCATTGGAGCAAGTAAACCACAGCAAATTGAAGAAAATGTGAAAGCGGTTGAAGTTGAACTCAGCAAGGATACTTTAGATGAAATTGATCAAATACTTGAAGAAATAAAAGGGTTTGCACCGCTTAGATAGGTACATTATTTCATATAAATCCAAACAAAATTTGACTAACTTTATATCAAGGAATGAAGCTATTCTTCATGAAGGAGAATGGCTTTTTTTAATTAAAGGAAGTTGATGGAAAATCGATGAACAAAAACCGAATTTTCCGAAACCTTTAAGTTAAAGATACGTAATAAGTTGTAAGAGGAGGGTTTGCATGAAAAAAATCTTGTTGCAGATTTTGATTGTCTTAGTGGCTGAAGTGAGTATCCTCTTTGGGATCTCTTATTTCATTGATGCCGACCTGCTTTCAACAATGTTTTTTGGTTCATTAATTTTCATCATTTTAGCTTATCACAGGTTCAAGTGGAGATGTGTTTTCAAAGAACTCACATGCTGCTGCTTTTGAGGCAACAGGCGGAAATTATAAGCCGGTACACGAAAAAGTAACGTTAAAAATCGGTCCATTTTTGTGAGGCTCCATCCTCTGCTTAGGTGTGTATTTTATTTTATCTTTTTTAATGGCTCCATAAGGTTGGTACAATTGACTATCTAAGTAAAACAGAGGCAGTGTTCCTTAGAATTTTGATAAAAGCGGGTTATTTAATTAAAAGTTGGTAAAATGAATGAACGAAAGGTCGGGTAGGGTTGACTGTATATTCGTGTGTTTTTTCTAAACAAAAAAGTGGGGAAAGTAAATGAAAAATTGGTTTTTTGTCATATTTTTTCTTGTTGGCATCACTCTTAGTGGTTGTACGAGTTCGAATAATGGGATGGATGGGGCAAAGCCTCCAGAAGCAGTAATTGAAATCGGAAATAAATCTTATGATACGACCTTAGGCACTTATTGTTGGAAAGGAAATAGTCAAGGGGTATGTGTTGATACAGCTGGTCCGGTAGAAATCTTGAAAGGAAAAGAACCAATTACTGTAAATCCAGGAGAAATAATTAATTTTGTAATCAACGATGAACCAAAAATAATACTTTTACGGCACCTTTGCAAAAAGGAGTGTATTATTATTCCTATGGGGTATGGTGGATGGATGATAAGGTAGAAAATTTATCACATGGTGATGCTTTTTATAATTTCGTGATAAAAGTGGAATAGTTTTTCTTAAGAAAACCATCGCAAGAAATGAAATAAGAGCCAAACGTGAGTACGAAACTTGGGAGTCTGCTTAATCCAGTTAAGGAGGAAAGAAATGAGGTTATATCATGTTAGTGAAGAGAATGATATTTCTATATTTTATCCCAGAATACCTAATCGAAAAGACCTTGATCAAAGTATTGGATTAGTTTGGGCAATTTCTGAAGAGTGTTTGCCCAATTTTCTAACGCCACGAAATTGTCCTAGGGTTACTTACTATTGCAATGAACATACAACTGAAGAAGATAAAAAAAGGCATCTTTCATCAGAGACAACTAGGCATGTAGTTGCGATTGAACATAAATGGTTTAAAAAAATGAAAAATACAACACTATATTTATATGAATTTGCCCTATCAGATTTTTATTTGCAAGATAAATGTGCAGGGTATTATATAAGTGAAAAGACCCAAATGCCTATTAACAAAATAAAGATTGATGATTTATTTGGAGAGCTTATTAAAAGAAAAGTAGAACTAAGAATTATTGATAATTTATGGGACTTATGTGAAATAATTAAAGACTCAAGCTTCAGTTGGTCTTTTTGTAGAATGACTTTTGCTGAGAATAAAACAAGCTAGATTTATAAATTATATTAGATGTTAGAAATAGTTGTATAAACTCAACTAAGGAGATGTAAGATGGAAGGTTGCGTGTTTTGTCATCCAGATCTAGAACCAGATCAGCAAATAGTTTTAAGTAACGAGTATTGTATGTTTTTGCAATTAAAACAAGCACAAGTAAAAGGTAGTCAACTTGAAGGTGCTGGGTTAATTGTTCCAAAAACACATAGAGAAACAGCATTTGATTTAACTCGAGAAGAATGGAATGCAATCTACACACTTCTGCAAGATGTGAAAAAATACATAGATGAAAACAATAAGCCTCAAGGATATAATCTGGGTTGGAATTGTGGAGAGGTTGGGGGTCAGCATATATTACACGCTCATCTTCACGTAATACCAAGATATGAAGATGAAGCACTAGCAGGAAAGGGTATTAGGTACATGTTTAAAAGTATGGAGAATAAACGAAGAGATCGTATTTAAACTGGCTAATTATTAGTTTCCGACACAGTATTATTTTTGTTTTATTACAATAAAGGGTAAAAAGCGGTTAATACTGATTATTATTTTGACTATTCTGTTATCTGGATGTGCGACTCAGACTTAGAATTTCTCAGGAGAAAGTGACAATTGGTTCGGACATTTAAAAGTCATGCAAACGGGCGATTTACAAGAAGAGGAGTTTGTGATCCGTTATTTGGGGCCAGATAAAGACACAGT
>JBEQAC010000068.1:0-14870 GCA_041640535.1 Bacillaceae bacterium | reverse complement strand
TATTTGTACTATTAAGCATTGTTTTATATTTATTTCTTTTCCCAACATCAAAAGAGCATACAAAAACAAAGAGCACACTGTTTATCACTGGATTGTTATTAATCTTTGTAACAGTAGGTAGTCCGCTAAATTTAGTCGGAAGGATTATTTTTAGAGGGCATATCATTCAAATGCTGTTGTTGATTTTTATTATTGCACCTTTTATTTTAATGGGATTAAAAACTGTCAAGGTTTCTAACAAGGTAATCAGAGAAAAACTGATGAAAATAATGAAATGGTTAACAAACCCAAAGTTAACACTCTCAGTCTTCCATCTGTTATTTTTTTGCTATCATATACCTGTAGTTTTTAACTTTGTGCGAATTAATTATTTTCTAAATTACTTTTATTTCTTCTGTTTGTTCATATCCGCCTTCCTAATGTGGTTTTCAATAGTACCAGCTATGAATGAACTCACTCTATTTTCACTAAAGCAACGAATGAAGCATTGTATAATTAATATTCTATTGTTCTTACCAGTTTGTTTTTTGCTGATTTTCCCAAATACAATTCTCTATTCAATCTATATTGATCCTGACTTATTAAGGTCATCACTTGAAGTATGTTTACCACCAGGAGAAACAGTAGAAACAATTCCTGATGAATTTTTTGATTACTTGTTACCATATCCTCCTTTAAAAGAACAAAGAATAGGAGGGGGAATATTACTTATTAGTCAGGTCATGATATTTGGTTCAATGGCTCTTCATTTAAAAAGGAGAATGAAAAAGGAGTGAATTCTTTAATTCACTCCTTTACTGTGCACCCTTCATCCTTATATATGTAAAATTATCCCATTATCGATTTTAACTGGCAAAACGAATGAATTTATTTTATCATATGATAATTACTAATCCTTACGGTTTAGGCTTATTCTAAGGGTAAGTTTAGTTATCCTTACATAATGATAAAACTTTTCCAAGGCTTGTTCTTTTTAACATGAATTAGATGGGGCTTACTTGATTGGAACGGATATGTGTGACTCCTGCGGGATCTGCAGGAAGGATGAGACCCCGCAGGTACGAGGAGGCTCATCACCTGCCCCGCGGAAAGCACACGCCTGGAGTGCAAATCAACCTATCTTAGTTAAATAGTAACAAACTTAATAAAAAAAGCCCTTTTATAATTGACAATTTGAATACTTAGTAAAGGAGTAAGATGATGGCAAAACATACTCATTATTTTCTTGCCTTACCGATGAAAGAGGAAACAGAAGAACGATTAAGCTCATGGAGAGACGAGCTTAATCAAAGATTCTCTTTTAAAACATGGGTTCACCCAAAGGATTATCATATTACATTAGCATTCCTAGGGAACATAAGCTTGGATCAAATTACACGTATTAATGAGAAAGTTAACCATGTATGTAAACAACATCATCCTTTTTCACTTGAACTAAATGGAATTGGAATCTTTGGTAAGAACGATTCACCACGTATTTTTTGGGCTGGTGTCAAAAAGGAACCTTCATTATTTTTGCTCCAAAGAGAGATAAAAAAGGCATGTACAAGCATCGGATTTACATTAGAAGATAGAGAATATCATCCACATATCACTCTTGCAAGAAAATGGAATACGGATGAGCCATTTAATGTGAAAAAACTTGAGCAATTTAACGGAAAAATTAATCCTTATGAATTTCGTACTGATGAAGTCGTTTTATTTCAAACTCACTTAGATCAATCGCCAAAATATGAACCCATTTTAAGATTTTCTTTAGGGAAGTAGGAGAGAGTAATGAACATCATCATAACGATTATCCAGATTGGATTACTCTATGGTATATATTATATTGGGATCTTTATTCAGAAGATGCTCAATTTAAGCATTCCAGGCAGTATTATTGGGATGCTCCTTTTATTTTTATTACTTCAAATAAAGCTTGTAAAAGAAAAATGGTTTGCTGAAGGAAGTAAATTATTATTATCGCATCTTGCACTCTTGTTTGTACCTGCAACAGTCGGGGTGATGCAGTATTTCTCTTTATTTCAAGGGAAGGGGAGTATTGCTGTTGTCATTGTATTTTTAAGTACGATGCTTGTGATGTCGATTTCGGGACTAATTTCCGAAGTGATATCAAAACGGGAGGAAAAGAAACAAACACATACGATTGATTCGGGGATGGACGCATGAATTATATTTGGATGATAGGGACGTGTCTCGTTACAATTATTATATATAGTATAATGAAAATGGTTTACCAAAAATATCATTATCCTTTTTTCGTTCCAGTTGCTACGACGACTGTGGTTTTAATAGGAATTTTATTGAGTTTCAATGTATCATATGAAACATATATGCTAGGTGGCGAATGGATAGGAAAATTATTAGGTCCGGCAGTGGTTGCATTAGCTCTTCCGTTATATCAGAATAGGGATGCATTAAAGCAATATTTCCTTCCAATTGTGATGGGTGTCCTACTAGGCTCAACCATTGGAATCTTATCAGGGATTCTTTTTTCTATCTTGCTACAGATTGATAGAGAAATCATCATTTCATTAACACCAAAATCAGTAACAACTCCAATTGCAATGGATATTTCTTCAATGACGGGAGGAGTGCCCACTTTGACTGCTGTTTTTGTGACAATTGCAGGTGTTTCTGGAGCGATGTTTGGACCAATCATGATGAAACTTTGTAGAATCACCCATTTTATTGGTGTTGGAGTTGGATTTGGTACAGGGTCCCACGGAATAGGAACAGCTAGAGCATTAGAAATTGGGAAGAAGGAAGCTGCCATTAGTTCCATTGCAATGATCCTTAGCGCTTTGTACGCAGCAATTGCATGTCCAATATTTATTAAGCTACTCATATAGGATAAGTAACGTTATTTTTTAAGGAAGTGAGCAATCTGGGGCAATTAATTAAGCTACAAGATTATATTTCTCGTTATGAGACTGATATTTATCGTTATCCAAGTCAATTTATTCGAGTGAAGCAGCAGCAATGGGATAAGGTGAAAAGTGAATGGGAAAGCTTCCCATTTACAAAGAAATTAAAGCAAATTGATCAATTAAAACAAGGATTTTTAGATTCTATTTTTCCTTTTCAGCTCAAATGGGCCAGCTCCACTGTTAGGGACAAATCGTTTATTGATCAAGAATTTTATGAAGACCAGAATCTTAAATATTTTTTACAGAGCTTCCCAGATACCTATTTTCTATTGTATAAACCAGTTTTTCTTATAAAAAATGCACCGGTTGAACTTGATATTATCTTTATAAGTCCTATTTGCACATGGTGTATAACATTAATCGAAGGAGAAGATAATAGCGTTTTTTTAGGGTCCAATGAACGTTTTTGGATAGAAAAAAGCATAAATAATGAAAAGAAAGTTCTCTCTCCACTTATTGGACTGGATCGAACCGAAAAAATAGTTCGGAAGGTATATGAAGTAAATAAGATTGAGATGCCAGTAAAAAAAGTCCTCTTAAATCGAACAGGGTATTTTGATTATCCATACCCACCTTATGATCTAACACTAATTGATAAAAAGGTATATGATGATTGGTTTCAGAGCTTACGATCTGTATCATCTCCATTAAAATCCATTCAATTAAAGGCTGCCAAAACCCTACTTTCATGGTGTGCCTCAAGCTATATTAGGCGCCAATTTTAACTAAATACGATGAAACATTAAAAAAGGTAACGATGAATCCAGGTTTATCGTTACCTTTTTGTTTTTTACTATAGTGATTATTTGGTTATTATACATATCAGTTAAAAAAAAGTATTGATTCTTTGATTCATAATTCTTTCATATATATTTTAAAAGGGGCATTATTTAGTGGCCTCCTAACATATATTACTTTTGGTATATATTTATTTTTTTATAAAAGTCTATATTTTAAATCACTTATTTTTTGTAGAATAAATATAAATCTGAAAATTTAAAGGGTATTATTCTATGAAACTATATTTCTTTGTTGTAAACACAGAGGCAGGAAATGGAAGAGCTAAGAAGGTTTGGGCAAAATTAAAACGTGAATTGGACCAACAACAACTAAATTATCGTACATTTTATACAAAATCACCTCGCCATGCTGAGGATTTAACAAAGCAAATCGTAAGTATGCATGGTGATAAGATTCAAGCGATCATAGCTGTTGGTGGTGATGGAACGATTCATGAGGTGATTAATGGATTAGGTTATAAGCATAATATTAGACTTGGCTTCATTCCAGCCGGTTCAGGAAATGACTTTTCTAGAGGATTCAATATCCCTAAATCTCCAATTCAGGCTTTAAGGAATATTAGTAAGAAGAACCCTAGGATTTCATTCATTGATATTGGAAATGTAAAAATGGAAGAAAGATCTAAGGAATATTTCTTCGTTAATAGTATCGGTATCGGGTTCGATGCGTTAGTATCAAAGATGGCAAATCAGTCTAAAATGAAGAAGTATTTAAACAAGCTTCATTTGGGAGGATTGGTCTATGTTTATGCACTGATTGGACAATTGTTTAAATATAAGAAAAGTGAAGTGGAATTATCTGTCGATGGAGAAACCTTTCATTATCACGATGTTTGGTTTGTTACGGTTTCTAACCAAAGCTATTATGGTGGAGGGATGAAAATCGCTCCTAAAGCGAATCCCTATGACGGAATATTAAATATTACTGTTATTCATGGGGTATCCCCAATTAAATTATTATTTTTATTTGGAACTGTGTTTATTGGGAAGCACACATTAATTAAAGGGGTACAAACCCACACTGGTACACATATAAAAATTAACCCAAAAGCTAAGCTTCTTTTGCATGCAGATGGTGAGATCATTGGGACCGCACCGGCGGATGTTGCAATTAATAACCGGAAACTATCACTAATTGCTCAGGTGAAAAAATAAAGGTGCGGAAGAAATTGTTTGATTAGGAGGTGTTAAATTGGCAGAGATACATCGTGCATTTGAAGCATATTTAGATCATTTAAATGTCATCACGATTTTAATACCACTTTCTTATCATGGTGGTAATTCTAGTTTATTTACCCTATATGATCAACAAAACCATTCATGGGATATTGAAATTAAAAATTGTATTCAAATTGATGGATATAAAAAATATCATTGTACTGTGAATGCATTTTTACAAATCGGTAACTATTACTCGATTAAAGATGAGCATAATTCTGAAACTGATCTCCAAATCGGTGCAGTCATTCGAACAGAAGAATTTGATGAAGCCTTTTATTATGAGGGAGACGATTTAGGAGTTACATATACAAGCGTTTCAACTGTATTCAAAATATGGGCCCCAACTGCATCAGAAGTGACACTTCTTTTATATAACAAACGTTTAAATCGAGAAGAAATTCACCCCATGTCAAGAGAAACTAATGGGGTTTGGGTGTTGGCAGTAAAAGGAGATCTTGAAGGATATTATTATAAATATAATGTTTGTGTAAATTTAATTTGGCGAGATGCGGTTGACCCTTATGCTAAGGCACTTTCAATTAATGGTGAATATGGAGTCGTGATTAACCTCTCAAAAACTAGGTTCCCAAAGAGCATTCTCCCACCATTCCTACATGCAACAGATGCCATTATATATGAAACACATATTCGAGATTTTTCGATCCATCCTGAGAGTGGAATTAGGCATAAAGGAAAGTATTTAGGATTAATTGAAGAAGAAACAAGGGGATATGAGGGGACTACAACTGGATTGTCTTATCTACAGGAATTAGGAATCACTCATGTGGAACTACTCCCTTTTAATCATTTTGGTGGAGTAGATGAACGTGAACCTTTTAAACAATATAATTGGGGCTATAATCCATTAACCTTTAATACACCTGAAGGGAGTTATGCATTAGATCCCTCGAATCCATATAGTAGAATAAATGAATTAAAACAGACCATTCATAAACTTAATCAATGTGGTATACGCGTGATTATGGATGTCGTATATAACCATGTGTACATTAGAGAAGAATCTTCTTTTGAAAAGATTGTCCCCGGCTATTATTTTCGTCATGATGAACACGGTATGCCTTCAAATGGAACAGGCGTGGGTAATGATATCGCATCTGAAAGAAAGATGGTCAGAAAGTTTATTATTGATTCGGTCACATATTGGATAAAAGAATATGGAATCGATGGACTTCGCTTTGATTTAATGGGGATTCTCGATATTGATACGATGAATGCGATACGACGAACCGTTGATGAGATAGATCCAACGATCATCATTTTTGGAGAAGGGTGGGACTTAAATACACCACTTCCGTATGAAAAAAAAGCGATTATCGGAAATGCAAGGATGTTACAGGGGATTGGATTATTTAATGATCGATTTCGAGATGTTGTAAAAGGAAGTACCTTTAACTTATATGATCGTGGCTATGCTTTAGGGAATACACACAAGGATCGCGAGGTTAAGCAGTCTATTGCAGGTAGTATATCATTAGCCAAAGGTGAAAAAGGTTTGTTTTTCGAACCTTCACAATCCATTAATTATGTAGAATCACATGATAATCATACATTGTGGGATAAAATGGCAGAATGTAATTTTAATGAAAGTGCTGTGACTCGTAAAAAAAGACAACGTTTAGCGACATCGATTGTCATATTATCTCAAGGAATTCCCTTTCTTCACAGCGGTCAAGAGTTTTATAGAACAAAACATGGAGTTGAAAATAGTTATAAGCATCCAGATTCCATCAATTTCCTTGACTGGAAAAGAAAACATGAATGCATGGACGAAGTAAATTATATAAAGGGATTAATTATGCTGAGAAAAGCCCATGGTGCTTTTAGACTGCACACTGCTTCACTAATAAGGAAGCATTTGAAGTTTTTGGACTACCAAGAAGGTGTGATTGGATATACATTAAATGAAGTCCATCACTTTGGGCCTTGGAATATACTGCTGGTAATTCATAGTAATTTATTAATGAACACCGTTGTTGATCTACCTAAAAAAGGTCCTTGGGAAGTGATTTGTGATTCAAGAAACGCCGGAATTAAACAGCTTTATACGGTTCATGACTCTCAAATTGAGGTTTCCGCTATAAGTACTTTGGTTTTGTATCAAAAGTAATAGAAACCAACAGTTTTTCTTGACTTTAAAACCTTATAAAAGATAAAATTTAAAAGATAGCTATTGTTGAAAGCTAATTCAATAGCTATCTTTTTTATTGTTAAATAAAAAGAATCATTATAGCTATATAATCGTATTAAATAATTTGATAAAAGTTTAACTACGTTTATGATTGTTCTCTCAAAAATAATCTTTTATGAAATGTTGTGTTGAAATTGAAGGTGAATTGGTTGGAATATGTTTTAGGTAGTGAGTGGATAATTTCTCCTGCAGGTGGAGCGACAGGAGATGCATATTTTGCACAGTTTAACGATAGGAAATTATTTTTAAAAAGAAATTCCTCCCCCTTTCTTGCAGTTCTTTCAGCTGAAGGGATTGTTCCAAAACTAATTTGGACAAAAAGACTTGAAAATGGGGATGTCATAACAGCTCAGCATTGGTTAAACGGTCGTGAGCTAAAGCCTAAAGATATGAATGAACAGCATGTTGCCTGCTTACTGCATAAGATTCATCATTCTGCAGAACTTTTAAACATGTTAAAGCGTCTAGGAAAGCAGCCATTGTTACCTGAAGATATGATCATAGATATAAAAAAATCAGTGAGTAATAATGAAAGACTCACTGAAATACATGAATTAAAAATAGCAATTGAAAAACTTGAAGAAGAGCTACCCTATGTTCAATATGCAGATAAAGTTGTTTGTCATTGCGATATTAATCATAATAACTGGCTACTTTCGGAAGATAATCAGTTATTTCTAATTGATTGGGATGGGGCAATGATTGCTGATCCTGCCATTGATATAGGAATGTTACTTTATTGGTACATCCAAGAAGAAGAATGGAATCATTGGTTAGAGCGATACGGAATTGAAGCCACTGACAATCTTTTTCGAAGAATGAGATGGTATGTAATATCACAGACCATATTACAAATTGTTTGGTATACATCCAAGAACAGTGATAATGAGATTAAGCACTGGCTTCAATATTTGAATCAACTATTAAAGAAGTTCTGACGACTAAGGTTAAGAAAATTGGTCAATATCTGAGATCCACTGAGATAATTGATCTTGATGTCCTTGAATATGATCATCTAAATGTTGTGTATACTTTCCTTGTTGGCTATAAGAATAAATATCAGTAAGAATTGATTTTATTCCTTGATCAATATTTGTATTTACCATAAGAGATTTTATCAATCGTTCTAACTGTTCACATTCAGAAACAGTTCCGCAACAATCACTTTGATGATTAGTAAGTATATCCTTCATTATATCGATTTGATGGGTATGGTTTAATGACATAAAATCACTCCTTATCGGTATATCACCTACTCTTAAATTGCGTAGACGTAGAGTATTTTATACAATTCAATAACAATGTCGCATTAATTAAAAGTACTTGAGAGTCCTTCATATATTGATTTATATAAACAGGTGTCATCTATCGATCACACCTGTTTTTTGTGCTCTACTTTTGTTATACTACAAAATAATTTCTTGCACTTGTTTTATGTTCATGTTATCGTTGCTAACGAAATGATTAAAAAGAGGTGGCGTCATGCGTTTACGAAATAAACCTTGGGCAAAAGATAAACTCGCTGCTTTTCCACAGTATGTCATAAATACTCCAGAAAACGATAAAGGTAATTGGCAGGAAATATTCGGAAATGATCATCCGATTTATATAGAGGTTGGAACAGGGAAAGGCCGTTTTATTACGGAAATGGCAAAAGCTCATCCAATGGTTAATTTTATTGGAATTGAATTACAGGAGAGTGTGATTGTTTCAGCTTTGGATTTAATTATTGAGGCTGATATACCTAATGTTAAATTAATGAATGTCAATGCAGAAAAATTACCTGAATATTTTGCTGAAAATGATGTAGATCGTATTTACCTAAATTTTTCGGATCCTTGGCCTAAGAAAAGACATGCGAAACGTAGATTAACTTATAAAACCTTTTTAGAGATGTACGAAACCATCTTAATTCCAGAAGGGGAATTGCATTTTAAAACTGATAATCGCGGATTATTCGAATCCTCTCTCATGAGTTTCTCTGAATATGGATTATTGCTCAAATTTGTAAGTCTTGATTTACACAAAAGTGATTTTGAAGGAAATATCATGACAGAGTATGAAGAAAAATTTTCGAAAATGGGACATCCAATCTATCGAGCAGAAGCAAGTTTTAAAAAATAAACATAGATAGGAAAAATCTGACCTTTATGGTAGACAGTCGTGTGAAAGCATTGTACTGTTTCTACTATAAAGGTTTTTTAGGAGTGGCGATGATGGAAAACGTAAATATAAGGGATGCTAGAAGAACAGACCTAGAGGGGATTATAGACATATATAATTCAACAATTGCTAGTCGTATGGTTACGGCAGATCTTCAGCCTGTAACACCCGAGGAAAGAGAATCATGGTTTAATAAACATACGCCAGAATTTAGACCACTATGGGTAGCTGAATTTGAAGAAAGATTATGTGGATGGGTTAGCTTTGAATCTTTTTATGGTCGTCCAGCATATAATCAAACAGCAGAGGTAAGTATTTATATTCATCATGACTTCCGAGGAAAAGGATTAGGTACATACCTATTAAATTCTGTTATTGATGCTTGTCCAAGGCTTAATGTTCATAATTTAGTTGGCTTTATTTTTGGCCATAATACACCAAGTCTTAAGTTATTCTCTCAGCTAGGCTTTTCAACCTGGGGACATTTACCAAAAGTTGCAGTTTTAGAAGGAATAGAACGAGATTTGATTATTGTTGGTAAGAGAGTTTATTAATCATTCATTCATACTTTAAAGGTGGGAAACAAAATGGAAAGTTTGCGTGTAGGTGATTTTCTCTTAACATGGTTAAACGGTGGTGTCACTAATTTAGATGGTGGGGCAATGTTTGGTGTTGTTCCTAGACCTTTATGGACAAAAAAATATCCAGTTAATGAAAAAAATCAGATTGAACTTCGTACAGATCCAATCTTAATTCAGATAGAGAATAAAAATATATTAGTTGAGTCAGGAATAGGAGTAAATAAGATGTCCGAGAAATTAAAGCGAAATTTTGGTGTCAATGAAGAATCAAAAATAGAGGATTCATTTGAAAAGTTGGGGCTTAATACGAAGGATATCGATTTTATCATTATGACCCATATGCATTTTGATCACGCATGTGGTTTAACAAAATGGGATAATAACAAGCTTGTATCCGTATTTCCAAATGCCAAAATCATTACTTCTGAAATTGAATGGAATGAAATGAGAAATCCTAATATACGGTCCCAAAATACATATTGGAGAGAAAATTGGGAAGCTATCCAGGGCCAGGTTCTGACCTTTGATAATGAATATGAAATTATTAAAGGCTTAAAAATGATTCATACAGGTGGTCATAGTGATGGTCATTCTGTATTTGTAATAGAAAGCAAAGGGGAATACTTAATACATATGGCTGATTTAATGCCTACACATGGACATAAAAATCCATTATGGGTGATGGCGTATGATGACTATCCAATGACTTCAATTGAACAAAAGCAAAAATGGCTAAAATTAGGAGAGAAGAAACAAGCCTGGTTTAGCTTTTATCATGATGCTTACTATCGAGCAATACGGTATGGTGACGATGGTACACTTTCTGAATCGGTAAAAAGGAAGAGGTGACTATAAAAGGAGTTAGTTCATGATTTATAACATAACCCCTTTTATATAATCGAATCTTTTAAACCTGTGTAACATCAAGTATGGTACCAGTAGTAGCGTCAACGATAAACTCAAATTGTTGTAATTGATTATCCAGTAACCTAGTAATTCCACCTTTGTATACGGAGTAAGTGGTGTGATTTTTGTGATAATCCTCTACAACCATGTGTATCCATGATCCTTGAATGGGTCCTTGTTGTTTGAAACTAGTTTTAACGAGTTTTAGAGCTTTTTCAGCAGAGATTTTCTCGTCAGATAACGAGCTTTTTACGAGGTAGGCACTTGCGAAGCCAATCCCAACACCCAGTAAGAACTTTTTCCAATTCACGGTTATCATCACTCACTCTCAAAATAAAATGCCTTACAGTTCTAGTATACAGAGATAAGGACCGAATGTTAAGAGAACACTAATCAGTGGAAAGGTGAAAGTAATTTCGATATACTAAATAAATACATAGTGTAAAGGAGAGGAACAATGAATCAAGAGACATTGCAGCTGTTTAAAACGCTTACCGAGCTACCAGGTGCTCCAGGAAATGAACATCAAGTACGCAAATTTATGCGTACAGAGCTTGAAAAATATGCGGATGAAGTTATTCAAGATGGATTGGGGAGTATTTTTGGAGTTAAACGTGGTGATGTAACAGGTCCAACTGTTATGGTGGCTGGACATATGGATGAAGTGGGCTTTATGGTCACTTCTATTACAGATCAAGGGTTGATTCGATTTCAACCACTTGGAGGCTGGTGGAGTCAAGTTCTTCTTGCACAGAGAGTACAAATCATTACAGACCAAGGGCCGATTGTTGGAGTAATTAGTTCTATTCCTCCACATTTATTGGTTGAGGCACAGCGAAACAAACCTATGGATATAAAAAACATGATGATTGACATTGGAGCCGATGACCGAGAGGATGTTAAAAGAATTGGGGTCAAACCAGGACAACAGATTGTTCCTATTTGCCCATTTACTCAAATGGCCAATGACAAGAAAATCCTAGCAAAAGCTTGGGATAATCGCTATGGATGTGGACTTTCAATTGAATTACTAAAAGAACTAAAGGATGAAAAAACACCAAATATTGTTTATTCAGGAGCAACAGTTCAAGAAGAAGTTGGGTTGCGTGGTGCTCAAACTGCAGCAAATATGATTAAACCAGATCTCTTCTTTGCATTAGATGCAAGTCCTGCAAATGATATGTCAGGTGATAAAAATGCATTTGGTCAATTAGGTAAGGGAGCATTGTTACGAATTTATGATCGGTCAATGGTTACACACCGTGGAATGCGTGAATTTATTCTAGATATGGCTGAAACAAATGATATTCCATATCAATATTTTATCTCACAAGGTGGGACGGATGCTGGCCGCGTTCATACTTCGAATGAAGGAGTTCCTTCTGGGGTGATAGGGATATGTTCTCGCTATATCCATACCTCTGCATCCATTGTGCATGTTGATGACTATGCAGCAGCAAAAGAGTTATTAGTAAAATTGGTGAAGGCTGCCGATCAAAGCACCGTCGATTTTATTCGAGCGAATAGTTAAACATAAGGGACTTGGCTTATCGCCAAGTTTTCTTCTTTTATCATTTTAAATAAAACGAAATTATAATCTAACGAGGTGTGGGTTCTTGAAGTTAACTGTTGCAATTGGGACAAATAATCAAGCAAAAATCAATGCAGTTAAAGAAGCTTTCAGTCACATTCCCAGTGATTTTTCAAACCATGATGTTGATTCTGGTGTCTCTTCTCAACCATTTTCGGATTCTGAAACAATAGAAGGTGCGATTAATCGAGCAAAGGGAGCCTTAAAATTGGGAGCAACCTCTATTGGAATTGGTTTAGAGGGTGGAGTTGTACAAACAGAATATGGTCTTTTTTTATGTAATTGGGGAGCTCTTGTTGACATAGAGGGAGAACCGATTATTGCAGGAGGAGCTCGTATAAAGCTACCAGAAGAAATTGCAGAAAATTTAAAACAGGGAAAAGAACTTGGTGAAGTGATGGTTGCATTTACAAACTTAAAGAATATCAGACAAAAGGAAGGTGCTATTGGTATTTTTTCAAACGGATATGTTAGCCGTACAGAAATGTTTTTACATGTAAGTAAGTTATTAGTAGGACAATACACATACAAAAGGATGAATGATTAATAATCATTCACAAAGTCTATAACATTAGCACCATAATTTTATCATTAATGAAGATTTTTATGTGAAAAAAGAAGGAAAAAGCTTGTCACGTTGAAAAAGTTATGGTTATTATTAAATTGTCTTATAAATATAACTTCCTTAGTTTAAAGGGGATAGTGAGTAAAATGTTAAAAAAAGGTATCGTAGCCTATGTTCTTATGCTTGTGTTATTAACAGGCTGTGGAGCATCTCCAACTGAAGTTGCAAAAGATACACATTCTGTTGTTGAACAAGCGTTTCAATCTGAACCGCCCGAACCAAATCAAACGGATACATCACTTCAATATTTTTTACCAAGCGATATGCAAGTTGAAAGTGAAGGGGAAAACAATCTCATTCTAAAAAAAGGAGATCAATTGTTTATTCTGTTTATAAATCCGAATGAAGATGAAAATAGCGAGGTTATGTATCAGACAACAGCACCAAAGACGGATACAGATATATTAAATGAAACATTTAAAGATGAAAATCGTTTTGGCTATGTTAAAGTAGAGGCGATTGAAGAAAAAAGTTATGAAGTGTCTGTGGGTATTGGTGGAATAAAAATGACGACCGTAAGTGACTTAAGACATATAGAAGATGCCGCAGAGCAAATGATGCAAATTGTTTCTTCTGTTAATTTTTAAACGTGCATTATTGTAGGGATTGATTCAGTTTATTTTCTTATATGACTAGAAAATAAACTCTTGAATCAGCCCTATTTGTTTTTGTCTTTATACTAATGGTAATATGTTCTAGACACTACATAAGATGTTGGAAAGCAGGGATAAAAATGCGTTCTTTTTTGCAAAGAAAAGGAATTACATTATCACCAAAGGTATACTTTGTTGAAGCTTTAAGTTTTATGGCACTTGGTCTTTTTTCCTCTCTAATCATAGGTCTAATAATTAAAACAATCGGCGAACAGGTAGGTAACACTTTTCTTTTTGATATGGGTACCTTAGCCATGGGGTTAATGGGACCCGCAATTGGTGGAGCTGTAGCATACGGCCTTAAAGCACCACCTTTAGTATTATTCTCTGCAATTATTAGTGGTGCAGCCGGGGCCAGCTTAGGTGGACCAGCTGGGAGCTTTATTGCAGCGCTGATTTCAACTGAAATCGGAAAAGCGATTAGTAAGGAAACGAAAGTAGATATTATTGCCACTCCATTTGTTACCATTTTTATCGGATTTTTGACAGCAACTACAGTTGGTCCATCAATCAATTATGTAATGAAAAGTTTTGGACAATTAATTATGTGGTCTACAGAACAACGCCCTTTTGTTATGGGGATATTAGTAGCAGTTTTAATGGGATGGGCATTAACTGCTCCTATTTCAAGTGCAGCAATCGCATTAATGCTAGATTTACATGGAATTGCAGCGGGAGCGGCTACGATCGGATGCTGTGCGCAAATGATTGGTTTTGCAACAAGTAGTTTTCGTGAAAATGGTTTCGGGGGGTTCATTGCACAAGGAATAGGAACATCTATGCTACAGGTTGCCAATATCATTAAAAACCCTTTGATTATCCTCCCTCCTACTTTGGCAGGAGCCATTCTTGCACCAATAAGTACAGTGGTATTTCAATTAACGAATAATGCTGCTGGTGCAGGGATGGGAACGAGTGGTCTTGTGGGGCAAATCATGACGTTTACAAGCAACGGATTTTCTTATGAAATTCTCTGGAAGGTTCTTTTGTTGCATATTATTGGCCCTGCCGTGATAAGTTTGGTATTATCCGAGTGGATGAGAAAAAAAGGTTGGATAAAATATGGAGATATGAAAATTGAAACAGGAGGATAAGTCTGAAATAACTAGTACGACCACAATATCTAGAAAAGAGCATAACAAATAAACCACCAATTGGTGATTTTTTAAAAATATTGATTAAGGGTTG
>JBEQAC010000067.1:0-14872 GCA_041640535.1 Bacillaceae bacterium | reverse complement strand
CGTTCTTTATTCTGTAATAAAAAATGATATCCTATTAAAGCTTCAATTGAAGTACTGTAGCGATAGGTTTGAACATCCGTGTTTTTTGGAACTGTTCCACTTTTTGCATTCCTTCCTCTTCTTAGAATCGCAATCTCTTCTTCGTTAAAGAAATTTTGATCAGATAAATAGTGGAGGATAGAAGCTTGAGCTTTTGCAGACACATATTGTTTGGCAATTCTGTGTAACTGGTTCGGACGAACATTCCCTTTTGTCAGCAAATGGTGTCTGACATACATTTCAAACACAGAATCGCCCATATATGCGAGTGCCAAGCTATTCAATTGCTTTACTTCAATATTTGTTGAATCAAGTAACATAGTTATCCTCTTTTCCAACGAGTACCTTGAGCCGTATCTTCAAGAATAACATTTTTCTCTTTTAGCTGATCCCGTATTAGATCAGAAAGTGCAAAGTCTCTATTTTTTCGTGCTTCTATTCTTTTTTGAATGAGCTCCTCAATTTCTTCGTCGAGTAATTCCTCTTCCTCTAATTTTAAGCCTAATACATGAAATAAATCTTCAAACTCTTGAATGAATGCTGCGATTACTTCACTTGATGTATTTTTAGATTGAAGGTAATAATTTGCTTGCTTCGATAGTTCAAAAAGGACAGAAACTGCATTAGCCGTATTAAAATCATCGTCCATTACCGTTATAAATTCTTCTCTTAAAGCCTCAATTTTTGATTTCCAGTTTTCATCATCCTGAGTTAAATTTGCACTACTCTCGATTCGGTGCTTCAAATTATGATAAGATGTGCGAATTCTTTCTAGACCTTTTCTTGTACTCTCTAAAAGCTCCTCATTATAATTAATCGGGTGTCGATAATGAACAGACAACATAAAGAAACGAATTAACTGCGGGTCATGCTGCTTGATAATGTCGTGAACCAATACAAAATTACCAAGTGATTTTGACATTTTTTCATTATCAATATTAATATAACCGTTATGCATCCAATAATTTGCAAAAGTTTTCCCTGTAACAGCTTCTGATTGTGCGATTTCATTTTCATGATGAGGAAACTGTAAATCCTGACCACCAGCATGAATATCGATCGTATCACCTAAATACTTTCTCGCCATGGCAGAGCATTCGATATGCCACCCAGGTCTTCCAGCTCCCCAAGGACTTTCCCAGGAAATTTCTCCTACCTTTGCATTTTTCCATAATACAAAGTCAAGTTCATCCTCTTTCTTTTCCCCTACTTCAATTCTGGCCCCAGCCTGTAATTCATCAATCGACTGATGCGATAGTTTTCCATATCCATTAAATGACCTAGTTCGGTAATAAACATCACCATTGGATTCGTATGCATATCCTTTTTCAATTAGAGCTTCAATGAATTCAATAATAATATCAATGCTTTCTGTTACTCGAGGATGAACAGTTGCCTTTTTGCATCCAAGAGCGGATACATCCTCGTAGTAAGCTTGGATAAATCTATTAGCAATGACTGGGACTTCTTCTCCTAATTCATTTGCCGCTCTGATTAATTTATCATCCACATCCGTAAAATTTGAAACATAGTTCACTTCAAAGCCTCGGTATTCAAAATAACGGCGTACTGTATCAAACACAATCGCAGGTCTGGCATTTCCAATGTGAATATAGTTATATACAGTTGGGCCACACACATACATTTTTACTTTGTTTTTTTCAAGTGGAATAAATTCTTCCTTTTTCCGCGTTAACGTATTATATATTTGAATGGACATTTTCCCGTTCCCCTTTCTTCTGCTCATGAAGTTCTTCCCTCAGTTTGTTGATCTCCATTTCTAAATCTTTAATGCGGTCAGCAATTGGGTCTGGAACGTCACAATGATTAAATTTATTAAGTCTTACACCATTTTGAATCACAACTCTCCCCTTAATTCCAACAACTGTTGAATTAGGCGGTACATCATTTAATACAACTGCACCCGCTCCTACTTTTGAGTTTTCTCCAATGGTAATCGACCCTAATACTTTCGCTCCTGTCGCGATTAGTGCATTATCCTTAATGGTCGGGTGTCTTTTACCTTTTTCTTTTCCAGTTCCCCCTAATGTCACCCCTTGAAAAACTGTAACATTATCACCGATTTCACACGTTTCTCCGATCACTACACCCATTCCGTGGTCAATAAAAAACCTTCTTCCTATTTTGGCACCTGGATGTATCTCAATCCCAGTAAAGAATCTACTGATTTGTGAGATTGCTCGTGCTAGAAAAAAGAATTTCCGCTTGTATAAACCATGTGCTAATCGGTGGTACCAAATGGCATGGAGTCCCGAATAGGTTAAGATAACTTCCCAATTTGTTCTTGCTGCTGGATCTTGTTCAAACACGACTTCAATATCTTCTTTCATTCTCCGGAACATAATTTCCCCACTCCCCTAAGCGAAGGTAATATCTAAAAAAACAAATAACGCCCCTGTGTATATACACAGAGACGTTTTCACGCGGTTCCACTCTGTTTAGATAGAAGTGTAGATCTCTATCTCAACTTTCGCTCTTTAACGGAAGCAGCCGCTCCTACCTACTTTGATGGTTCACTCATCATTTCAATAAAAGACTCAAAGGTGCATTTCAAAAAACAGTTAACTTAAACCACTTTCAGCCAATGATGGTTCTCTCTTTGAAGCAAATGTTTTTTTACTCTCCTTATCAACATTTTCAGTCTATTTAATTTAATACTCTAACTATATTATATTTTATCTTAAATGTTAATTAAAAATACTTTCAATTCGATTAATTACTTTATCTTTTCCAAGTAAATGAATCGCTATTGGTAGATCAGGACCGTGTGTTTGGCCAGTAGTCGCTACCCTAATTGGCATAAATAGCTTCTTACCTTTATGTCCTGTCGCTTTTTGTACAGTTTTCATCGCGCCTTTTATTTCTTCAGCGGTAAATGCTTCTAATTCTTTAATGACATTGACAAAAGCTTGTAATACTTCTGGTACTTGCTCTTCTGCAAGTACTTCCTTTGCTTCGTCCTCATACTCAATCTTGTCCTTAAAGAACAACTCTGTTAGTTCTACTATCTCGGCTCCAAAACTCATTTTTTCTTGATGAAGAACAATAAGTTCCTTTGCCCATTGGCGCTCTTCGTCTGTCATATTTTCAGAAACTCTTCCTGCACGAATCAAATGAGGTAATGAAAGTTCAACTAGCCTGTCCTCATTCAGTGATTTCATGTATTGGTTATTCATCCAAGTTAACTTTTGTGTATCAAATACAGCCGGTGACTTTGATAATCTAGCTGGGTCAAAAATTTCAATAAATTGTTCCTTTGTGTAAAGCTCTTCTTCTCCAGCAGGTGACCACCCTAGTAATCCAATAAAGTTAAATAAAGCTTCTGGTAAATAGCCCAAATCCTCATATTGTTCAATAAACTGTATGATGGATTCATCCCGCTTGCTTAGTTTTTTACGACTTTCATTTACAATTAGTGTCATATGCCCGAAGGTTGGGACTTCCCAGCCAAGTGCTTCATAAATCATGATTTGCTTTGGCGTATTTGAAATATGGTCCTCCCCTCGTAGAACATGGGTAATTTCCATTAAATGATCATCCACTGCAACTGCAAAATTGTAGGTAGGTGTGCCATCCTTTTTTACAATCACATAATCGCCTATTCCATTTGACTCAAACGAAATCTCACCCTTAACCATATCATTAAATTTATAAACTTTATCTTCCTGTACTCTAAAACGAATACTTGGTAATCTACCTTCTTTTTCAAAAGCATCTTGTTCGTCAGTGGTTAGATTTCGGTGTTTCCCGGAGTAACGTGGCATTTCGCCTCGCTCTACCTGCTCTTCACGTTCTTTTTCTAACTCTTCTTCTGTGCAATAGCATTTATAAGCTAAGCCCTTTTCTAACAGTTCTTCATAATACTTTTGGTAAATCTCATTACGCTCTGATTGTCGATATGGACCGAACTCACCACCTACATCCGTGCTCTCATCCCAATCAATTCCTAACCATTTTAGGTATTTTAATTGACTTTCTTCTCCACCAGCGATATTGCGCTTTTTATCTGTATCTTCAATACGAATAATGAATTTCCCATCTTGGTTCCGCGCAAAAAGATAATTAAATAGAGCTGTTCTTGCATTACCTATATGTAAATGACCTGTTGGACTAGGTGCATATCGTACTCGAACTTGCTTTGACATGGTATCATCCTCCTATTACTTCTTTATGAGTAGAATTGTTGCTTGAGCCGCAATTCCCTCTCCTCTACCCGTGAAGCCCAGTTTTTCTGTCGTTGTAGCTTTCACATTCACTTGCGTTTTTGAGCTTTCTAAAAGCTCTGCAATCCGTTCTTTCATCTGCTCAATATATGGTGCCATCTTTGGCTTTTGTGCAATAATCGTACAATCGATATTTCCTAACATATACCCTTCTTCTTTCACCATATTCCATACATGTATGAGGAGTTTTGCTGAATCCGCATCCTTAAAAGCAGGATCTGTGTCAGGAAAGTGCTTTCCTATATCTCCAGCCCCAATTGCTCCAAGAGCTGCATCTGCAATTGTATGTAATAAAACATCCGCATCAGAGTGGCCTAATAAGCCCTTTTCATATGGAATGACAATCCCTCCCATAATGAAAGGACGTCCTTCTACTAATTGATGAACATCAAAACCTTGTCCAATTCGAAACACATGTACATCTCCTTTGTTTCAACATTATATCCTAGTTTGTCCAGTCTGAGAGGATAGCCTCAGCAAAAATTAAATCTTCAGGTGTTGTGAGTTTTATATTCTTATAATCACCATCAACAATATACACATTTTTACCTAATCGTTCAACTAAACTCGCATCATCTGTCCCAAGAAACTCCTGTTCCCTTGCTTCATCATGAGCCTGCTTTAAGAGTTCCATATGAAATGCCTGGGGTGTTTGAATCGACCAAAGACTTGAACGATCTATGGTATTCATGACCATTTTCTCATTAGAAACCTGTTTAATTGTATCTTTAACAGGTACTGCAACCGTCGCTGCACCATATTTTTTAGCTGCTTCAAACAGTGTATGTATCACCTGCGTTTGAACAAATGGCCTTGCACCATCATGCACAAGTACAATTTCTGATTCTTCAATTGCCATTAATCCACAATATACACTTTCCTGCCGTTCACTTCCACCCGGTACAAGCTTTTTTATCTTTTTAATCTTGTGCTCCATGATAAGCTTTTTAAAATCTTCTTCCTCAGCTTTATTTATCACTAAGAAAATATCCGCACATAACGGATCTTGTTCAAATACCTTCAACGTGTGAATGATAATAGGAATGGTTTGTAGGGTAATGAATTGCTTATTTTTCCCTGCTTTCATCCTTTTGCCTTCACCTGCAGCAGGAATGATCACCTGATAACCCATAATTGAAACTCCCATCGATTATTTAATTCCATCTTTCTTAGATAATAAAGATAACCTCTATGCCATTCAAGAGATTCTTCAAAAAAAAGAGGCTTGCGTAGATAAAACAACAACTCTCCTGCTATATTATATCGCAGGACAAAGCTGAAATTTATCTGTTCAAACCTCGAAACATGAAAAATTATAATGCTTTCTCTAATAATTTCGGCTTGGCAAAAATCATTCTACCCGCTGAAGTTTGTAAAACACTTGTTACTAATACATCGATATGCTTACCAATATAATCCCGGCCATCTTCAACCACAATCATCGTTCCATCATCAAGATAAGCAATTCCTTGATTATGCTCTTTTCCATCCTTAATGACTTGAATATTTAATTCTTCTCCTGGAAGAACAACTGGTTTCACTGCATTTGCAAGATCATTAATATTTAAGACACCGACATTTTGCAATTCGCATACTTTATTTAAATTAAAGTCATTTGTTACAACAACACCTGAAGTTATTTTTGCTAACTTTACGAGTTTGCTATCAACTTCTTGAATTTCTTCAAAATCACCTTCATAAATTTCTACTTTTATTGAAAGTTCTTTTTGAATGCGATTAAGAATATCTAGCCCTCTTCTTCCTCGATTTCGCTTTAATACATCTGAAGAGTCAGCAATATGCTGCAATTCCTCTAGTACAAATTGTGGGATGACAATGGTCCCTTCTAAGAAACCTGTTTGACAAATATCTGCAATCCTACCATCAATGATGACACTTGTATCTAGTATTTTTAGCTTCTTAGATTCGTGTTCTGTTTCTTCCTCGTCGGTCGCTTTTTTCTTTCCCCTATTTCCAATTGAAAATAGGTTTATTAATTCATCACGCTTCCGAAAGCCCACTTGAAAACCTAAATATCCTAATAAAAGAGTCACGAAAATAGGAATAACCGTATTTACCACAATCAGCTGAATTTTACCAAGTGGTATGACGATAAGAAATGCAACAATTAATCCAAATATGAGGCCTAAGCTTCCAAAAATGACATCGGTCACCGGAGCTTTAATTAAAGTATCCTCAAGCCATTTTATTAAGCCAACAATGTAATCAACCAACCAAAAAGTAGTAATAAATAAGATAATAGCACCTAATATCGCAAGGGTATATGGCTTATCTAAGTAAGGAACGTCACCGATATTTAATATTTCGAACAGTTCAGGTATAAAGAAAATCCCTAAGGTTCCTCCAACAATGAGGAAAAAAATATGAACAATACGTTTTAACATTCCTTCACCTCCTCTTACTCATTATAAACACTTTATACTAATTGAAACCTACAATAAATAGTTTTTTTATAAATGTAAAAGTAATGACATGTACATGTAAAACAAGAAAAATATACAGATAGAGTACACTAGATTGATAGGTCCAGTCAAATAAGGGTAAAAATTCTATCATAACAGAACTGGAAATTCAACCCTATATTTACACACTTTCTCTATTTTTTAGTATTACCTTAAGTATTTACGAATGAAGGGAAAATATGTTTCATTTTTTTTATTTTTTTACCTAACCCTCTAATGCATATTTAAGTGCTTGCCTCACATCAGAAACTCCTACGACTTCAACACCCTTTGGATAACTCCAGCCTCCGATGTTTCTTTCAGGGATAATGACTCTTTTAAAACCAAGCTTCGCTGCTTCTTGGACTCTTTGTTCAATTCGCGAAACCCTTCTCACCTCACCTGTTAGTCCCACTTCGCCAATGTATACATCCGTAGGACTTGATGGTTTATCTCTAAAACTAGAGGCAATGCTGATTGCAACAGCCAAATCTATAGCTGGTTCATCTAATTTAACTCCACCTGCAACCTTTAGGTATGCGTCTTGGTTTTGTAATAATAATCCTACTCTTTTTTCTAATACCGCCATTAATAAAGACACTCTATTTTGATCCACACCGGTTGCCATTCTTCGTGGATTCCCAAAGCTAGTTGGTGAAATTAACGCCTGTATCTCAACCAATACAGGTCTAGTTCCTTCCATTGATGCAACTACTGTCGATCCCGCAGCTCCTTGAGAACGTTCTTCTAGAAAGATTTCAGATGGATTTGCCACTTCGTCTAGTCCCGATTCTTTCATTTCAAAAATCCCCATCTCATTTGTTGACCCAAACCGATTCTTTACTGCCCTAAGAATACGATATGTATGATGACGCTCTCCTTCAAAATAAAGGACTGTATCAACCATATGTTCTAATAATCTTGGACCAGCAATTGATCCTTCTTTTGTCACATGTCCAACGATAAAAATGGCAATCCCTTTTGTTTTTGCAATTCTCATTAACTCTGAGGTACACTCTCTAACTTGAGAGACACTACCTGGAGCTGAACTAATCTCTGCATGATACATCGTTTGAATTGAGTCGACAACGACAAATGATGGATTTAGCTCTGAAATAGATTGAGAGATATGCTCCAAATCGGTTTCTGATAACACAAAAAGTTCCTCTGAGGAAACACCCAGACGATCAGATCGCAGCTTTGTTTGTTTGACAGACTCCTCACCTGATATATATAGAACACGATTTTCCTTTGCTAATTGTGCTGAAACTTGTAGCAATAGCGTAGATTTCCCTATTCCTGGATCTCCACCTATTAAGACGAGTGAACCTCGAACAATTCCTCCACCAAGCACACGATTAAATTCTTTACTTTCGGTAAACATTCGTGGCTCACTGATGGTTTCAATTGTAGAGATGGGGGAAGGTTTACTTAGAATGGTTGAGGCAGTATGATTAAATGCACCTTTACGTCCAACTTTTTGTTCCACTTCTTCAACCAAAGTATTCCATGCACTACAACCTGGACATTTTCCCATCCACTTTGGGGATTCATATCCACATGTTTGGCATGTAAACTTCGTTTTCTTTTTAACCATATAAAACAATTCCTCTCTTCATAACATACAGACTTAAAGACCTATTTATGCTAGATGATTAATTCTTATAAGAAAATGAGGTATACATAAACATCAAACCAATGTATGTATACCCCTTATCTTTTTTATGCTTGATTTACCTTTTCCGCTGTTCGTACAACAAATTCTCCATTCTCAATATCCATGATAATTTGTTGACCTTTTGCGATGGTTCCACGTAATAATTCTTCAGATAATCGATCTTCGATTTCCTTTTGGATCGCTCGACGTAATGGTCTAGCACCATACTCAGGGTCGTAGCCTTCCTCTGCAATTTTTTCTTTAGCAGCATCTGTTACTTCTAAGTCGAGCTCTTGTTCCTTAAGTCGTTTTGTCAATGAATCCGACATAAGCGTAACAATTTCTTTTAAATGTTTCTTCTCTAATGAATGGAAAACAATGATTTCATCGATACGGTTTAAGAACTCAGGACGGAATGCTTTCTTCAACTCATCCATTACCTTGCCCTTCATATCCTTGTAATCTTGCCCCTCATCCTGGACATTAAATCCTAAATACTTGTTACGCTTAAGTGTACTTGCTCCGACATTTGATGTCATAATTAAAATCGTATTTCTAAAATCAACCGTACGTCCTTTCGAATCCGTTAAGCGGCCATCTTCTAGAACTTGTAAAAGGATATTAAATACATCTGGATGTGCTTTCTCAATCTCGTCTAATAGAACAACAGAGTACGGTTTGCGACGTACTTTTTCTGTTAATTGTCCACCTTCATCATAGCCAACATATCCTGGAGGTGAACCGACCAAGCGGGAGGTTGAATGCTTTTCCATATACTCTGACATATCAATACGAATCATAGCATCCTCATCACCAAAGATCGATTCTGCCAATGCCCTTGCAAGCTCCGTTTTCCCGACCCCAGTAGGTCCTAAGAAAATAAATGATCCAATTGGACGTTTCGGATCCTTTAAGCCTGCTCTTGCTCGTCTTACAGCCTTCGAGACAGCTTTTACAGCTTCCTCTTGGCCAATGACACGTGAATGTAGGATTTCTTCCATGTTCAGTAATTTATCAGTTTCAGTTTGTGCTAGTTTCGATACAGGAATTCTAGTCCAACTTGATACGACTAATGCAATATCTTCGACTGTTACCTCTGAGTTTTCCTGACCTTGTTTTTCTTTCCATGTTTTCTTTGTTTCTTCTAATTGTTCACGTAAACGTTGTTCAGAATCACGTAAAGATGCTGCCTTTTCGAATTCCTGACTTTGAACTGCTGCATCTTTTTCTTTACGTACTTCCTCTAGCCTTTGCTCAAGCTCTTTTAGATTCGGCGGAGCGGTATAAGAACGTAATCGAACTTTTGAACCTGCTTCATCAATTAAATCAATCGCTTTGTCAGGTAAAAATCGATCTGAAATATATCGATCTGATAATTTAACCGCTTGGATAATCGCTTCATCATTGATTGATACACGATGATGCGCTTCATAACGGTCGCGTAATCCTTGAAGAATTTGAATGGATTCTTCGATTGTTGGTTCATCTACTGTGATTGGTTGAAAGCGACGCTCTAGCGCAGCGTCTTTTTCAATGTATTTGCGATATTCGTCTAATGTTGTAGCGCCGATACATTGTAACTCTCCACGAGCCAAAGATGGCTTTAAGATGTTTGATGCATCAATCGCACCCTCTGCTCCACCTGCTCCAATTAAGGTATGAAGTTCATCAATAAATAAGATGATATTTCCTGCTTGACGGATTTCATCCATGACCTTCTTTAAACGATCCTCAAATTCACCACGGTACTTTGTACCAGCTACAACCGTCCCCATATCTAGAGTCATCACTCGTTTATCACGTAGGGTTTCCGGTACTTCATTGTTCACAATTTGCTGTGCAAGTCCTTCGGCAATCGCTGTTTTCCCTACCCCTGGTTCCCCGATTAAGACAGGATTATTTTTTGTACGACGGCTTAATACTTCAATCACACGTTGAATCTCTTTACTACGTCCAATGACTGGATCAAGACTTCCTTCTCTTGCAATCGCCGTTAAATCACGTGCAAGACTATCTAATGTTGGTGTATTTGCACTTACTGCTCCTCCACCTTGATGTCCGGAAGAAGACTCATTACTACCTAACAATTGTAGAACCTGTTGACGAGCTTTGTTTAAGCTTACTCCTAAATTATTAAGGACTCTAGCTGCAACTCCTTCTCCCTCACGGATTAATCCCAATAGAATATGCTCAGTACCAACATATGAATGTCCAAGCTTCCTAGCCTCATCCATTGATAATTCAATGACCTTTTTTGCTCGTGGTGTATAGTGAATGGTTTGAGATGCATCATGACCTCTACCAATTAGGGCCTCGACTTCTTTTTGAATTTTTTCAGGTCCAAGGCCAAGGGCCAAAAGCGCCTTAGCTGCAATCCCTTCACCTTCGCGAATTAAGCCTAATAGAATATGTTCAGTTCCGATATTATTATGTCCTAAGCGGACAGCCTCTTCTTGTGCCAAAGCTAATACCTTTTGAGCGCGTTCAGTAAATCTTCCAAACATCATGATTCATCAACCTCCATACTATTAGTCTTTTTTTGTTCAAGCTTTAATCGCTCTCTAATCAACGTTGCTCTTCTAATGTCTCTCTCATTTGGTCTTAATGCTCCACCAGCGTATTGTTGTAAAAATCCTGGCTGTGTTAAAATCATTAATTCATTTAAAATATTTCTAGACAAGTTTTTAATATATCCTAGGTCTATGCCTAAGCGGACATCTGATAAACATTTTGCAGCTTCTTTAGATTCAATAATACGGCTGTTCGCTAAAATACCATATGAGCGATACACCCTGTCTTCTAATTGTATGTTCGAAGTCTTAACTAATGCTTCTCTTGCGGAACGTTCCTGAGAGATCAATTGGCTTACAACACTTTTTAAATCACCAACAATGTCTTCTTCTGTTTTCCCTAGAGTAATTTGGTTTGAAATTTGAAAAATATTACCTAATGCTTCACTACCCTCACCATATATCCCTCTGACAACTAAGCCTAGTTGATTAATCGCGGGAATGATTCGATTCATTTGTTGAGTCAGAATTAGTCCAGGTAAATGCATCATGACAGATGCCCTTAATCCTGTGCCAACATTAGTAGGGCAACTTGTTAGATAGCCTCTTGTTTCATTGAAAGCATAGTCCACATAGGTTTCAATCCAATCATCAATCTTATTAGCAATAGATAGTGCTTCTTCGAGCTGAAAACCTGGATACAAACATTGAATTCTAATATGATCCTCCTCATTAATCATGATGCTGATTTCTTCATTTTCGGACAGTAAACATGCTCCAAAAGTAGAATCCTCAGCTAAATGAGGGCTTATTAAGTGCTTCTCCACTAGAACTCTTTTTTCTACTGGCTGAAGCTCATTCATATCTAATAATTCTAAGTTCCCAATCGTAGCGAATCGTTGATTTGAAAAATGATTCTTAAAAAGCTTTATAATTTCTTTAGACTCCTCGTTCGTTGCAAGGGTTGGAAAGAGATATTGTTCTAAGTTTCTCGCCAATCTAATCCGTGAGCTTAATACAATATCAGATGCTGGTCCATCTTGATTCATCCAAGGACTAATTGCGTTTTCCATAAATCGTTCAAGCGACATAGATTATTGTTCCCCCTCTCTATGCTCACCTAAATTTCGTTCGAGCGCTCTAACTTGGTCACGTACTTGTGCAGCTTTTTCGAACTCCTCAAGTACGATATACTCTTGAAGCTTATTCTTTAATTCTCCAATCTGTTTTTTAATGTGGATGTTTCCACCTATTCTCTTAGGAATTTTTCCATTATGACTTGTATTCCCACTATGAACCCTTTTTAAAATGGGATTAAGCTGGTTCCCAAAAGTTTTGTAACAGTTAGAACAACCAAACCTACCAACCTTAGTAAATTGTTGAAAAGTCATCTTGCACTTTTCACATTGTAAAACTTCATTTTCTTGGAATGCATCTTTATTTGATTCAGCTACAGAAGGCTCCATATTCAATAAGCCTGCTAACAAATTATGAATCGAAAACCCACCATTTCCAGAAAACATAGCAATTTCACTTTTATCCTGAGCACATTGCTCACATATATGGACTTCTGTCTTATCCCCATTCACGATTTTTGTAAAGTGAAGGGTAGCGGGTCTTTTCTTACATTCTTGGCAAATCATTGATTTCACCTCTTTAATTCCATATAGAGATATATTAAAATAAATTAAATTATTATTTGTACATCAGAGAAGTAAGCATCGCCTTTAACATTCTTGCACGAAGCTCATCCCGATAAGGTAATTCTAGAAATAAAACTGAGCGGTCAATGACACTTAGCATAATCTTTGCTTCTCTTTTTGAAATCACAGCCTCTTCGACTAGGCGAGAGATGACTGATTCTGCACTAGCTTGACTTATTCGATTTTCAACTAAATGAACAAGCTGTTCGATTAGATGAGCTTCATCATGGGTCTTTACTTTCATAATTCGAATGTATCCACCCCCACCACGCTTGCTTTCAACTAAATAACCACGTTCGAGGGTAAAACGAGTATTTATTACATAGTTAATTTGAGATGGGACACATTCAAACTTATCTGCCATTTCACTTCTCTTAATCTCAACAATATCACGGTCACTCATATCAAGTACCTTTTTTAGATATTGTTCAATGATATCAGAAATATTTCGCACTGCGCCTCAACACCTCACCTTGACTTTGACTATATTTGACTTTAACTTTACTATAAATTGAATTGAAAAATTTTTCAACTATTTGCGTTTACGATTTTAATATCTTTACCAACATCCAGTATTTCCAAAACACAAAAAATAATTTCCCATTTCTCTTTCGTATTGTATTTTTTTTACATTATTATTCAATGGATAATTTATCGGAATACATATCAAGCAATGTATAATTCAATTGTTTGCTCATATGTATATGGTAAAAGGAAAATACTTTAGATAGTGAGAAATGGTGATATAAGAAAAAAAAGAATATATATAATATCAATATAATTGGCAGGAGGGGGAAATGTGCAATATTTAACCGATGAAATGATTACTTCTACAATCCGACTTTCACTCATTGTGTTATTAAGTGGATTAATAGGAATTGAACGCGAAATGAAAAATCATCCTGCTGGTTTAAGAACTCACATCCTTGTTGGTGTAGGTGCTTGTTTGTTAATGCTCGTATCACTGTTTGGGTTCCAGGGTTACTTAGACAATCACCCTCAGCTAGTAGGGTATGACCCGAGCAGGATTCCTTCATATGTTATCTCAGGAATAGGGTTTCTTGGAGCCGGTACAATCTTAGTACATCGTGGAATTACCGTGAAAGGATTAACGACCGCAGCAAGTATCTGGGTGGTTGCAGGACTTGGGTTAGTTGTCGGAATTGGTATGTATTTTGAAGCAATTTTAACTACAATTATCATCATTAGCACTTTATTTTTCTTAAACAAACTTGAAAATTTTTATAAAGGAAAAAACAGAGAAGCAAAAATGATCCAAATTTCACTAGTTGTTGAAAAACAAAAAGGAAAGCTTTCTGCTTTTAGTGACTTTTTGTTTGATGAGGATATAGATATTATTCAAGTTAATACAGATGACCACGATTCTGAAAACAACGGCCTTTTAAAATATACCTTTTTAGTGAAAATGCCAAATGCTAAAAAACAGATCGATTTACTTGAAGCCATACAACTTTTACCTTTTGTTCATAAGGTTAAATTGAAAAATTACACGGATTAATGAGGATTCAATGAATGATCAAGTTTATGGCTTGGTCATTTTATTTTTGGGGTGGGACATGCTCTCGGACTGAGGATGGATGTAATTCTTTTGTATTTTGCTGTCCCTTGGTTTGATGTCCCCTTGTCCGGTGGTAGTGGTACCATGTCCGGTGGTTTGAACTTTCATGGATTAATTCAGTTAATCCAAGATGCATAATTTTCTTTGAGGGGAGTTCTCATGGACAAAACTAGCATTGCAAAGATGCGAAATGTCTTTGAGAGGCGCTCTCTAAGACAAAACTAGCATCGTAAGAATCTCAAATGTCTTTGAGGGGAGGTCTCAAAGACAAAAACAGCATCGTGAGAATCCCAAATGTCTTTGAGGGAAACACTCATGGACAAGACTAGCCCCGCAAGGATAGGAAATGTCTATAATGGGCAATCAAAATGCTCCTATATATCATACACTCCTCATTTCGCTCATTTGCTTCCTTGAACTCCTCGTTCCTCGAAACCCGACCATACCTATTCTTATTATCTTTACAGCTTATGTATTAATACCATGATAAAGTTAACCTTACGGTTAACATAAAAAAGAGGCTAGTTCATAAAATGAACTAACCTCTTAGTTGCCTAGCGACGTCCTACTCTCACAGGGGGAGTCCCCCAACTACCATCGGCGCTGAAGAGCTTAACTTCCGTGTTCGGTATGGGAACGGGTGTGACCTCTTCGCCATCATCACTAGACGATTAAAAG
>JBEQAC010000066.1:0-14953 GCA_041640535.1 Bacillaceae bacterium | reverse complement strand
TTTTATTATTATCAACATTGATTTTTTTTAAGAAAAATGAAAGACTATATTAAAACATTCTTGGAGGTTTTTTGAGTGGAAAATGTATTAGTATTAGATGGTTCAGTTGTAGCTACACAAATAAAAGATGAGTTAAAAGTAAAAGTTGACCAATTAAAGGAAAAAGGAATTGTTCCATGTCTGGCTACAATCTTAGTTGGTGAAGATCCTTCTTCTGCTACGTATGTAAAAATGAAGGGAAATGCGTGTGAACGTATTGGCATGATTTCAAAACGAATCCACCTATCAAAGGATACCACAACAGAAGAGCTATTACAGGTTATTCAAGAGCTTAACGATGATTCGAATGTACACGGTATTCTTCTTCAACATCCTGTACCAGAACAAATTGATGAAAGATCTGCATTTGAAGCAATTCATATTGAAAAGGATGTTGATGGTGTTACAAGTTTAGGATTTGGACAAACTGCACTAGGCTTTGGGGAGTATCCTTCTTGTACACCTGCTGCTATTCTTGAGATTATTGATTATTATAATATTCAAGTTGAGGGGAAACATGCTGTTGTCATTGGAAGAAGCCCTATATTAGGAAAACCTGTTTCCATGATGCTATTAAATCGAAATGCAACAGTTACTACTTGTCACTCACGCACACAAAATTTAGCAGAAATTGTGAAACAAGCAGATATTGTCGTCGCTGCTGTTGGAAAACCGAACTTTGTTCAAGGCGATTGGATTAAAGAAGGTGCTATCATTCTCGATGCAGGATACAACAAAGGGAATGTTGGAGATGTTGATTATGAGGCTTGCTTTAACAAATCAAGTGCCATTACACCTGTTCCTGGTGGAGTTGGTCCTGTAACCATTTCAGTGCTATTAAAACAAACGGTCAAGGCTGCCGAAAAGCTTGTAAAATAAAGCATGATTTTACTCTAAAAGCAGACATAAGTCTGCTTTTTTTTGTGAGTTTTTTACTATTCTTTTACACCGACATCTATTTTAAAAAGGTATATATAACTAGATACATTTCACTAAAATAAGTTATTTCACCCATTGGAAAGTCCTTCCTCAATTAGTAGAATAAGAGAGAAAAAATCGAGTATTTACGACAAAATTTGAGGGAGACCATGCATATGGAAGAAAAAGTTACAACATCACGATCAGCGAGGTATAAAAGGAAAAGAAACAGCCTCTTCCTTCCTCTCATTTTTTTAATCACTCTACTTCTACTAATGTTTACAGGAGAAAATGGGTCTCCAAGTAATCAAATGATAAGTCCAGACATGCAGACTCTTATAGAAGAGCCAGATAACATGAATCAAACTGTTCTTATTCCATACAAAGTTCCAACAATTAATCATGAAACAAATAAATCTGAAGATGCCCTTATTCAAAGAGATGATTCGATAGAAATTCAAAAAACCGCTCAACTTCAAGATGAAGAACGAGAATACACTCCTACTCATATCGCCGAACCTCCCTCGATCGTGGAAAATAGCACGAAAGAAAAACAATTAAATAACAAAACTGAAACAGCAGTAGAAAAACCAACACCACAAGTTCAAACAAAGAAACAAGTGGTGATCAATCATGTTGTAGGAAAGGGACAAACAGTTTTTAGTATATCAAGACTTTATTATCTTGAAAATAAAAGTCAGATAATTCTTGAGTTCAATAGGATAACTAATCCTGAGATTCAGATTAAAGAAGGAATGGAGCTAAAAATCCCAGATCCTGATATATTAAAAGAAGTTGTTGTAAATAAAGGAGAAACTCTTTTTAGTATTTCAACGAAGGAATATAGCAGGAAAAATTATCTAGATTTATTAATGAATTACAATGACATAAAAAATCCTGAGCAAGATGTAAAGGCTGGTATGACAATTGAAGTTCCAGAAAAAAACAACATTTCATCTCATGTCATCCAACCAAAACAAACCATTTATAGTTTATTAGAAAATCATTACGACCTTTCATCAATCCAACATGAAATTGCTACATTTAATCGAATCTCGAATGTACATACAGATATAAAAGAAAACATGATGCTGAAGATTCCAAATCTCTTTAAAGCCCCTCCCCAAGAGGTTAGTGAGAAAGTTCAATCGGATGTAGATCTGTATATCGAAATTGATCGTGCTAAAAATGAGTTAAAACTATATAAAAACGGCAAAATCCACTTTAATACAAAAGTTGCAACTGGAGAAAATTGGTCTACTCCAAAAGGAACCTTTACTATTACAACAAAATTTAAAAACCCTTATTATACTCCTCGTAAAATAGGTGGAGGAGATCCTGCTAATCCACTTGGAACTCGTTGGCTTGGTTTAAGTGTTCCAGGTACAGTTGGAAGAACTTATGGAATTCACGGAACAAATACACCTTCTTCAATTGGTAGTTTTGCTTCAATTGGATGTATCCGTATGTTAAATCAGGAAATTGAATGGCTCTATGACCAAATTCCAATAGGTACAAAAGTAGTCATTTTATAATATTGTCGCCATATAAATAGCCAGGTATCTAAAATAATTTGATACCTGGCTTTTGCTTTAGTTTCGAATAATAATATAAATCGTATAGGCGACATAGGTCAGAGCAAGGGTTAATCCCTCATATCTCCCCACTCTTGAACGAGAGATTGCAAAGATTAATAATACAATCGTAAGGATAATTAATATAATAACATCTGTAAATACCTTTGGATCAACAGATAGAGGAGTAATAATCGAGGTAGTTCCAAGTACAAATAAGATATTAAAGATATTACTACCGACAATATTCCCTAGAGCGATTTCACTTTGTTTCTTAATTGATGCTGTAATAGAGGTCATTAGTTCTGGAAGTGATGTACCAATTGCAACAATCGTTAACCCAACTAATGTTTCGCTCATACCTAGACCGAAAGCAATTTCAGTACTGCTACTAACCACTAAATTACCACCATATATAATGGCAGCGAGCCCTGCAATTGTAAGTACGATATTTTTGCCCCATCTTTCTTTCGTTTTTACAATGGCTGAATCAACCTCTTTATCCCGGTTGTTTAAAGCAATTTCAATAATATAATACATAAACACAGAAAAAAATAAAATAAAGATGAGCCCATCAGTTCTTGTAATCAGGTTTTCTCCAGCAAATTGCAATGCGACATCACTCATTAAGATTAATAATGCAACACTTGCTAATAATGTAAATGGTATTTCTTTTCTAATGGTCGTACTTTCAACTTTAAGGGGATTAATAAGAGCTGTTATTCCTATTGTTAAAGTGATATTAAACATATTACTTCCTACTACATTTCCAACAGCCACATCTCCACTTCCATTTATTGCAGCTAGGATACTTACCGTTGCTTCAGGAGAACTTGTTCCAAGTGCAACAATCGTTAAGCCAATCAATAAAGGTGGTACATTTAGTAATGCTGCAATTTTTGACGAGCCTTCAACAAAATAATCCGCTCCCTTTATCAAAAGTGCAAATCCCACAATTAATAAAAGATATGTCATATGATAATCAACCCCATTTCATTAACAATATTATTCCAAGCAAATAAAAATATATGTTTATTTAACATTTTTTTCCGCCTCTGAAATAAATCTTAACCCTTCGATTAAAATCACCAAATTTCCACAAAAAAATTTTTTCTAGATTTACCAACCATGTAAACGTTATACTTCCTTGTTTTTATAAATTAGCATGTTGACATTCCACTCTAATGGTTTTATTATTCAAAGTAGTCAAAAACTTAATAACTTTCTTATCAAGAGTGACCGAGGGATCAGGCCCTGTGACGTCCGGCAACCCCCAACTGGGAAAGGTGCCACTTCCTGCAGAATGATTTCATTCTGAGAGATAAGTCGTGATACATAGTACGATGCCTCTTTCAGATGAATGAGGCTTTTTTCTTTGTTTCATTCCAAAGTATTGACATCAAGATACTACAAAAAGGAGGGATAAAGTGTGATACAGATTAATGATCTTGTTAAGGAATATAAAACTAAAAGAGGAACAGTTGTTGGAGTCGACCATGTTACATTATCGATAAATAAAGGTGAAATATTTGGGATTGTTGGATACAGCGGGGCTGGAAAAAGTTCACTTTTACGATGTTTAAACTTATTAGAAAAACCTACATCTGGTGAAGTCATTATTGATGGTATCTCATTAACCACATTAAGTAAGAACGATCTTCGAAATGCAAGATTAAAAATCGGTATGATTTTCCAGCACTTCTATCTTGTTAGTTCTAAAACCGTTTATGAAAATATTGCATTTGCTTTAAAAGCTGCAAAAGCCTCGCCAAAGGAAATCGACCAAAGAGTCTCATATCTCTTAAATATGGTGGGGTTATCAGATAAACGTGATGTTTATCCATCACAGTTAAGTGGTGGACAAAAACAACGTGTTGGAATCGCACGTGCACTTGCAAATAACCCTTCTGTCTTATTATGTGATGAAGCAACATCTGCCTTAGATCCTAGTACGACAAAATCGATCTTAGACCTTTTAAAACAAATAAACATAGAGTTAGGTTTAACAATCGTGCTTATTACACATGAGATGGAAGTAGTAAAAGAAATTTGTGATCGGATGGCAGTCATGCAGGACGGAAAGATTATCGAGGAAGGTCCAGTATATGAGATCTTTTCAAATCCTACTAAACCTTTAACAAAGGATTTCATCCAGACAATTCTACAATTCGAACTGCCACTCCGACTAATTGAAAATCGCAGAGGGACAATCATTAAAATTTTCTTTAAAGGCGGAATTGCAGAGGATTCGATTGTTTCTGATGTTCTTCAAAACTATCAAGTTCGTGGAAATATCCTTCATGGAAAAATCGAATATATCAAGGATACTCCTTTAGGGGTTTTCATAATGGAAATAACGGGTCACACTCAAGAAGTAAAACGTGCCATAGACTATATTCAGTCACGTACAGAACATGTGGAGGTGATACATGATGTTTGATGTTGGACATCTAATTGAATTACTTCCTGAGATCAATAAAGCCTTTTTTCAGACACTTTATATGGTTGGAGTCTCAATGGCAATTGCTTTGATTATTGGTTTACCACTCGGGATTTTACTATTTGTTTCAGATAAAGGATTGTTTTTAGAAAATTTGTTTATTAAATCTGTATTAGGTTTTCTTGTAAATATGATTAGGTCTATTCCCTATATCATTCTACTTGTTGCCTTGATCCCATTAACAAAATTCTTAACGGGAACAATTATTGGACCGACAGCTGCATCTGTCTCTTTATCCGTTGCAGCCATACCTTTCTTTGCTAGAGTAGTAGAAACCTCTTTACGAGAAATAGATAAAGGTGTCATTGAAGCTGCTGTTGCAGTTGGTGCATCACCTTGGATGATTATTAGGGATGTATTAATTCCAGAAGCAAAGCCTGGAATTGTACAGGGTATAACTTTAACGATTATTAGCCTAGTTGCCTACTCTGCAATGGCAGGATTTGTTGCAGGTGGAGGAATGGGTGACTTAGCCATTCGTTTTGGCTACTACCGATATGACGACACTATCATGATTTCAACTGTGATCATATTAATATGTCTAGTCCAGCTTATTCAATTTGGCGGAGACCGAATTGCAAGACTAGTAGATAAGCGTTAATGATAGATAAAATACAAAACGGGGGAATTTTAACATGAAGAAATTAGTATTATCACTTGTTCTACTATTATCAATTGGACT
Organism: Bacillaceae bacterium; assembly: GCA_041640535.1. Taxonomy (GTDB): domain Bacteria; phylum Bacillota; class Bacilli; order Bacillales; family Bacillaceae_L; genus Litchfieldia. The sequence goes on along the minus strand of JBEQAC010000066.1, from coordinate 9,240 downwards.
ACTTGCAGCATGTGGCAGTAGCAATGATAATGCAGCAACTGAGGAAAAGAAAGAAATTAAATTTGGTGCTACTGCAGGACCATATAGCGACATGATTACCAAAGCAATTAAACCAGTCCTTGAAGAAAAAGGTTACACTGTAACAATTACAGAATTTAGTGATTATATTCAACCAAATATGGCACTTTCAACTGGTGATATTGATGCAAATTTATTTCAACATAAAGTTTATCTTGAAAACTTTGCAGCTGAACATAAACTAGAGTTATCTGAAGTCATTGCTGTTCCAACAGCACCAATGGGCATTTATTCAAACAAGTTCACTTCATTAGCCGAAGTTGCTGAAGGTAGTTCAATTGCAATTCCAAATGATCCAACAAATGCAGCGCGTGCTTTCTTAATTTTACAAGATGCTGGATTAATTACACTCGATCCTGAAGTAAGTCCATTAACAGTTTCAGAAAAAGATGTTCGAGACAATGTGAAGAACCTTAAATTCGAACCAATTGAAGCTGCTCAGCTTCCACGCGCTGTCGAAAGCGTTGATTTAGCAGCTGTACCAGGGAATTTTGCCTTAGCAGCTGGTATGAATTTATTGGATGCACTTCAATTAGAAAAGATGCCTGATCAATATCGTAACCGTGTTGCTGTCAAAACGGCTGAATTAGATGCGGAATTTGTAAAAGATATTAAAGAAGCAGTTGAATCTGCGGAATTCGAAGCAGTCATTGATGAGCAATTCCAAGGATTTGGAAAGCCTGAATGGATGACATCAAAATAAATTAACATCATTCAATGTCCACCACATGGTGGACATTTGCTTTAATGTGAATGACATCTTCCTTATCAGCTTCAGCATCTCACAAAATATACTAGACGAGACAATCATTGACGAACAAAATTTCTCTCGCTACTATATAGGAAGGATGGAAAAAGGAGAAATTACAATGAAAAAGGTAGAGGTTTTTATTTTATCTGGTTTTTTAGGTAGTGGGAAAACAACACTTTTAACCAATCTTTTAACTCAAGAAAAGAAATTGGGACGAAAAGTAGCCGTTGTTATGAATGAATTAGGAAGTGTTTCAATTGACTCCAATGCTATTAGTGAAAATACCCCACTTAAGGAGTTATTAAACGGGTGTGTATGCTGTACAATCCAAGGTCAATTAGAAGTTCACTTACAAGGTCTACTGCAACAGAATGAGCTTGATGCTATTTATATAGAAACAACCGGTGTTGCACATCCTATTGAAGTATTAGATGCATGCCTATCCCCTCTATTTGCTCATCATTTAGATGTGCAAGGAATTATTACGATTGTAGATGCAAACCGTTGGCAACAAAGAAGGACGATGAGTATTCGCCTACAAAAGCTATTACAGGAACAAGTGAAGCATGCGGATATCATTTTGGCAAATAAAATTGACCAGCTTACTGACATGGAACAAGCACATCTTATTATGGATATCCAATCGATAAACAAGAATGCCAAATGCTTGTTAACACAATTTGCGAATGTTCAGCTCCAAGATTTAAAACAAACAAGGCCTTTGCTAAAAAATGATCGTGAGCGTACACATGTTGAAAAAGACCTTCATGTTAAGACGTATGTCCATCAATTTAGTGTTCCACTTGACTTAGATTTATTTGAAGAGTGGCTAAGGAACATGCCTGATTCTATTTATCGGATTAAAGGTTACTTACAATTTACCCATTCAAAACATACTTATTTATTTCAATATTCATTTGGAATGCCGATTTACATGACGGATCCAATGAACTATCCAATGACGGTAGTATTTATTGGTGAGGATTTAAATCCTCATTGGATGAAAGCTGAAATGAATCGCTTAGAAGTTCAGTCTACTTTTTAATATCTTCAAGCTAGAAGCCAAAATGGGAAATCCTCATTCATTTCTTGTATCTTACAACATCATCTTGGTTATGTTAAAAATGAGTAATCATCTGATTACTCAAAAAAACTTGTCGGGAGTGATGTATCATGGCAAGAAACAAACTTTTGGTTCCTGGTGCTGCAAATGCTCTTGATCAAATGAAGCATGAAATTGCCAATGAGTTTGGAGTTCAACTTGGTGCAGATACGACCGCTCGTGCAAATGGTTCTGTCGGTGGTGAAATGACAAAACGCCTCATTAAAATGGCAGAACAACAATTAGGGAACCAACAACAATAGTTTTGATTCCCAATAAAGGCTCTCCTATGGAGGGCCTTTTTCGGTGATAATACCATGAAAAAAGCTGATAAGTTGATTATCAGCTTTTCTGATCTATAAAGGGATGCATTTCATCAATGCTAATCACCGTTGCTTCCTGAGCCATCTTCTTCCCTTTTGCTTCAATCATCGTTACCCCTAAAAAAATCATACTTACCACTAAAAAACTAAAAATCACAACAATCATAATGTTTTTAATAAATACCATTTTTAATCACCCTACTATTAGACGTTATAAGCTTGAAAATTGTTACTTTCAGATTATATTTAACATACACTTTTTTCATGAGTATTTTTTTACGATGTCACTTATTTTTTAACAGTTTGACTCACAAATTTAACAAATTGTACATACATTAAAGTAAGGAAGGAGGGAAAAGAAATGAACAACATTCTATTTCTTTATTTAGCAACAATCCTCTCTGGTTTTGCGCTACTACAGCTTACCCTTACAGGCTCTCTAGCAGCATTGCAACCAATTTTAGCAATAGTTGGAGCTCTTGCAGTTATCGTCTTCTCAGGCGTAATTATTTTTAAAGGCATTATGGCTCTTTTTAAAAGGTAGCCAAAGAATTCCTTACTTTGCATTGAAAGCGTTTACCTTAGTTGAAATTATTTGTTTCCTTAGTCCACCAATTATGGTGGGCTTTTATATTATTTAGTGACACTACCAAACCCTTTTCTTCCTTTCTTAGGACTGTTGTCCATATCATTTATACACTTGTCTTCATAAGTTAGTTTTAAGAAGACTTTAAAAAGAAGGTGTATTATGTCAGGTTTTTATTTAGGTCCAATTCGTATCAATAGTAATGAGGGAATCGTGGTGACTGGGAATACATTCAATGCATCACCTACTTCAAGTAGTAAAACAATTGCAGGGTCAGGGTCTATTAATACTGGTATTTTTGTGAACAACAATAATGGCATAAGTAGTACAAACTCAACAGATCCAGATGTAAATGATTCTAATGTTACGGAAGTTATCTAGAAAAACAAATAGAGGCAAACCATAAGTATCTATACCTATGGATTGCCTCTGTTTCTTTATGCATACATTTTTTCAATTTGCTTTTGAAGCTCTATATTTTCAAGATATTCATCATATGCCATTTGTTTATCAACTAATCCGTTCGGGGTGATCTCAATAATTCGATTTGCAATCGTTTGAACGAATTGATGGTCATGTGATGTAAATAAAATCGAACCTTTAAATGCAATTAAACCATTATTTAGGGCAGTAATTGACTCTAAATCTAAATGGTTTGTAGGATCGTCTAACAGTAACACGTTTGATGCACTTAACATCATTTTTGAAAGCATACAGCGAACTTTTTCTCCTCCTGAAAGTACACTTGCCTTTTTCATGACCTCTTCCCCTGAAAAGAGCATTCTGCCTAAAAATCCACGTAAGAAGCTTTCACTTTGATCATTTGGAGAAAATTGACGTAACCAATCCACTAACGTAACATCACTGTTTTCAAAATACTTGGAGTTGTCTTTTGGAAAATATGCTTGTGATGTTGTTACGCCCCATTTGAATGTTCCACTGTCTGCTTCCATTTCACCCATCAGTATTTTAAATAGAGTGGTTTTCGCAATTTCATCTTTACCAACAAAAGCAATTTTATCGCCCTTATTCATTATAAAGCTGACATTATCAAGAACCTTAACACCCTCAATTGTTTTTGTAATCCCCTCTACACGTAATAAATCATTTCCAATCTCACGCTCAGGTGTAAATCCAACAAAAGGATATTTACGAGATGATGGCTTAATGTCATCGAGCGAAATTTTTTCTAATAATTTTTTACGGGAAGTGGCTTGTTTTGATTTTGATGCATTTGCACTAAAACGTGCAACAAAGGCTTGTAATTCCTTTATTTTTTCTTCTTTTTTCTTATTAGCATCCTGTGCCATCTTTGTTGCTAGTTGGCTTGATTCATACCAGAAGTCATAGTTTCCAACATAGATTTGGATTTTTCCATAATCTAAGTCCGCCATATGTGTACAAACTTTATTTAAGAAATGGCGGTCATGGGAAACTACAATGACTGTATTCTCAAAATTAATTAAAAATTCTTCTAACCATTGGATTGCCTTTAAATCTAAATGGTTTGTTGGCTCATCAAGAAGTAAAATATCTGGTTTACCAAATAGTGCTTGAGCTAAAAGAACCTTTACTTTTTCAGAACCAGTTAAATCTGCCATTTTCTTTGTATGAAGATCTTCTGAAATTCCCAGACCTTTAAGTAAAATAGCAGCTTCTGATTCTGCTTCCCAGCCATTTAATTCTGCGAATTCACCTTCAAGTTCAGCAGCACGCATACCATCTTCATCTGTAAAATCTGCTTTCATATAAATAGCATCTTTTTCTTGTTTTACTTCATAAAGGCGAGCATGTCCCATAATAACTACATTTAGAACCTCATGGTCCTCAAACTCAAAGTGATTTTGTTTTAAAACCGCTAGTCTTTCACCAGGTGTAATGTGTACATCTCCTGATTGAGGTTCAATTTCTCCCGATAGTATCTTTAGAAACGTTGATTTCCCGGCACCATTTGCACCTATTAACCCATAGCAATTTCCTGGTGTAAACTTTATGTTAACATCTTCAAATAGCTTCCGATCACCATATCGCAAGCCGACATTTGTAACTGTAATCATGTAATGTAAATCCTCCATTTCATTTCACATGTATACCATTATACCATTTTAATAGAGACATCACCACTACCATCAAGAGAGATTATATCCTCTTGTCATTATCCTTACAAAATCGTCAATAAATAACTGGTAATCGAGCTGTATTGCAATTCGGTCCAATGTTTCGATTGGTTCATCATCAGGCTTAGCCCGAAAATCTGCAATGCTTTTTCCCCTTGCGTTTCCAAATGCTTCCACCTGCACTCTTCTAGAGACATAATTTAATACCTTCGGATTGACAATGGCACTCAAGGTTAATACATCATGCAATGGTGCACCTTGGATCCCTGGGACATTTTTTTGATATGCCTCATAATAATAATCCATAATAGGAGGAATTAAAGGGGTAAATGGATTTACTTGATATTGAGAAATGTATTGAACCGTTTGTGGTGTAACAATTGCATTGTTTGTCACATTAAGTGGGACGATGGTCGTATTCCGCCCTTTTTCAACGACTAAATTTGAAGCAATCGGGTCTCCATGGAAATTTGCTTCAGCAACAGGAGTAACATTCCCCGGGACCAAAAATGCTCCTCCCATTATATAGAAAGCTTTTACTTTGTTCATTATTTCTTCTCCACCAAGAATAAACGCGATAGCCAATGAAGTCGACCTTCCAACATCAACTATAACAAGTTCACCCTCATACTGATTAATGATCTTAAAGATTTCACTATAGTCTAATACTCTAGCTTGAAGGTTTTCTGGAGGGCGAATCGGTCCTAAACCTTCAGGTCCATGGATTTCTGGATAAAAAGGAGTTTGCTCACCTGTTAATGGCCCCTTTGCGCCTGATATAATTGGAATGTCCTGCCTCCCAGCTAACGTCAGAATGTAAGCAGTATTTTGAGTTGCTTGCTCTTGTGTAACATTTCCATACCCTGTTACAATGCCGACAATCTCAATTTCTGGGTGTAGCAGACCATACATAATTGCAAATGTATCGTCGATACCAGGATCACCAAAAAATAAAACCTTTACCAAAACACCCACCCCTTTAAAAACCATTTATTATTATCTATCTTAGTTTTAACGCTCTTGACTTATTCTTCATAAATCATTTTTCGCGTCATCCCACCATCCACAACAAGATTTATCCCTGTTATAAAGCTATTGTCTTTATTTGTTAAATAGAGACATGCACGAGCGATATCATCTGGAGTTCCAACTCTACCTGCGGGATGCTGTGTATGATCAATTTCTCTTAATGTATTGTAATGATGAGCCTCTATCCAACCTGGACTGATCGCATTTACGGTAATGTTTTCTTCTCCTAAGGTGATTGCTAATGCATGTGTTAAAGCAACAATTCCACCCTTGGAGGCTGCGTAGCTTTCTGTATTTGGTTCAGACATCATCGCTCTGGTTGAAGCAATATTGACGATTGATCCACCTTCATTATTTTTACGCATATGAATAGCGGCTTGTTGTGAACAGAAGAACACACTTTTTAAATTTGTATTAATAACATTGTTCCAATCTTCCTCCGTTACCTCAAATATCGTTTTAAATTTTGATATTCCGGCATTGTTTATTAAAATATCAATGCGTCCGTAAGTATGTATTGTTGTATCCATTAAGTCTCGAATGTTTTCTAAACTACTAACATCCGTTTTGACAAAAATAGCGTTGCCTTGATCGTTGTCGTTAATAAAAGTGACTGTGTCGATTCCTTTTTCTTCAGCGATATCAGCAATAACAACCTTAGCTCCTTTTGATCCAAAATGTTTTGCAATGGTCTTTCCTATTCCTTGACTGCCTCCAGTGACGATTACTACTTTATTTTGAAATTCCACTTGCTCCTACCTCTCTTTCTAAATCCTTAACCTTATTTTAAGTAATTACCGAATAAATAACAAAATTCTAGGCATGATAAAACATACCTAGAATTTTTCAAATGAATATATCTATTTTGCGAAACGATGATTCCCTATTACTGTTGTAACTTCCCTTGATAAAATCCAAGTATTTGTAATTTTATTTGGGTTATAAAAGTATAATGAACCTCTACCTTGACCGCGGAATGCAATAGCTTCAGCTACTGCGCGTTTCGCACTATCATCAGCTGGTTGATTAATTGTGCCATTTGCTACAGGAGTAAATGCATAACCTCCTGTTGATGTTCTCTCATTAATTACACCAGAGACCGTATTTGGAAATAAAGAAGAATCCACACGATTAAGCACGACTGTGGCTACCGCTACTTTACCTGCATAAGGTTCACCTTTCGCTTCAGCATGCACGATTCTTGCAAGTAAATCTCGATCAGCAGCAGAAAGTGATTGTGGAATAACTAGTCTTTGTCCTGGATAAATGATATTACTCGTTTGCTTGTTCACTTGTTTAATCGAATTTACTGATACCTTGTGGCTGTTTGCAATTTTCCATAGTGTGTCTCCTGATTTAACTGTATGCGTAGTGGATGAAGCTTCAGTATTAGCACTCATTCCAACAAGAAATGATAATGCTAGAGTCGAAGTAATCACTAGTTTTTTAAATTTGTTCATTTTTATTCCTCCTAGTAGTCTTTTTCTCTACTAGAAGGCTATCAGTTGTCATACAGTTATTCATGACCCAAAAAATGGCAATCTAAAAATCTACTAATCAAACCTTTGATAATACTAGGATAAATGTATATAAAGAAAAATTATCCAGCTTATTTCTAATTACCTTTTTCTGTAATAAATACATATCTTTGGATTCATTTTAACAAAGTATTACAGCCTTGTTACATTAAAAAATGACCTCAGATTTGAGATCATCTTGTCTATTTATTAACTTCTTGGTTCAGTTAAATATGTATAAGTTACGTGCCCTCCATGCTCTGCGATACCTCTGAAATGTTTAAAATCGTCTCTTTCAACTAATACTTTTCGAAAAGCAAGGAATTGTTCATTTGTTACCCTATATTCTATTAATTCTTTATCTCGAAGTTTATTTAATATTTCATTTATAAATTGTTCATTCATCTCTTATCCACCTCGTTCTTAGAAATAAAAATATTATAACGATTATTATTTGAAACAACAAGGCGTATACCCAATTCCTTCCTTCCTCTACACCATTCATTCCCTTAGACATATGATATGGGGGATATGTTATATAGGCATATACTTAAGTTTAATAGGTGAAAGGAAAGATAAATCGTGACCAATCAATTTAATGAGAACTATTCAATCCCATTATTATATGGAAATCAATCTGCGGGTAATCCTTGGTTTAATCAGGAAATGAAGCATTCTGAGGAACAATCTCCTGAATCTACAGAAAGAACTGGTATACCACAACTGCCATATGGGCAAACACCTATGCTTCCATATTCAACAGGTGATGCAATGGGATTAAGCGGTGTACCATCAACTGGGGTACCTTCTGGCATGGCTACACCTAATTGGGAACCTAGTGTAGGAATTACTCCTGGAATGGATACAAGTTATGCCCCTGGTATCGGTGGATGTGGCATTTCTCATGGTATGGGCGGTTACCCTGGTCCAGGATTTGCTCCTGGTTTGGGCGGCTATTCTCCTGGCCCTGGTTTTGCCCCTAGTATGGGTGGCTTTCCTGGAACTGGTTTTGCACCTGGACCTGGTTTAGCTCCAGGCACTGGATTCGCACCAGGTACTGGATTTGGGCCAGGTACTGATTTCGCTCCGGGTACTGGATTTGGGCCAGGTACTGGTTTCGCTCCGGGTACTGGATTTGGGCCAGGTACTGGTTTCTCTCCGGGTACTGGATTTGGGCCAGGTACTGGTTTCGCTCCGGGTACTGGATTTGGGCCAGGTACTGGTTTCGCTCCAGGTACTGGATTTGGGCCAGGTACTGGTTTCGCTCCGGGTACTGGATTTGGGCCAGGTACTGGTTTCGCTCCGGGTGCAGGATTTGGGCCAGGTACTGGTTTCGCTCCGGGTACTGGATTTGGGCCAGGTACTGGTTTCGCTCCGGGTACTGGATTTCCCCCAGGAACTGGTTTTGCTCCAGACACTGGTTTAACTCCTGGTATGAGTGGAACTTTCCCAGGCAGTGGTTTTTAATCAAATAACACCATTTGAGGAGGAGAGGTTTAACCTTTCCTTTTTATTTCTTCGTCTGCCTTAACACGCTCAATAAAATGTTTCAATATACGCGCAGTCAAACCCCATATCACCTTATCTTCATAAAAATAAAAATGTTCATCCATTCTTCTGACCTGCCAACGATAATTTTCACCACCAACAATTAATTCATAAGGGAAATTTTGTTCAGGTTGAAGTTTAAACTCAATTTGATAGGTATCAGGTTCGGTTTGTAATAAATACGATAAA
>JBEQAC010000065.1:0-15172 GCA_041640535.1 Bacillaceae bacterium | reverse complement strand
GAACAGGATTATCCCCTTCGATAAATTCATATATACAGGCAATTTTCCCTTCCCTATCCATTAAACGAATAAACGTTTTTCCATCAATCGTACTAAAGGGATGAGGAATATTAAAAGGTAAATCCGCGAGTTGGTTAAGCTGAATTAAACAATCATGTTCAAGCTTTACCTTCTCTTCATCTTGATGTGTTTCGTAAATACGAAGTATGTAGGTTTCATTATCAAGGTTTATAAAACGGGTAGTATTATTGTAGCCACTTTTTCCTATAGAAACGGTACAACGTTGGTAGTCATAAAAATATTTAGATAGTATATATTCAATTGCCTCAGCAGTAATCGCCATTCTATAAAACTCCTTTAATTGTAAAAAATATAGACTTTCCCTCATTATACTATTTCTACCGTTATATTATTTTCCCTTTAAATAAATTACATTAATGAAAATTATGTGAAAAATTAGTACAATATGTCTACTTTTGTATTATAATGGTGTAATATTAATTAACACGAAGGGTGAGGTTTTATGAGATTACTGAAATTTGGTAAAAAAGAAGTGTTAAAAGAAGAAGTAACAGATGAACACTTATTTCCAATAGATAATATCGATGGGCAAGTCCAGGTTGCTGCAGATCAATTAAAAGGTGTAGTCGAACACATGAAGCTTGCAGCTTTATCTCTGGAGGAAACCACTTCTTCTAGTTTAAGCAATACAAAAGAACTAATTGCCCAAAGCGAAAAGACAGCAGACTATACATCTAAAGCATCAGAGAGGATGAGAGCGATTGAAGAGTCAGCCCTTAAAATATCATCCTTCTCTAATAACATTCAATCAAGTAGTCACTCATCTTATAATGAGTTGTCGGTTTCGTTAGAATCTGTAAATATTCTTCAATCAAAAATAAATGACTTATGTCAAAATCACTATCAATTACTTGAACAAATGAATAGTTTAGTTAATCATTCAAACAAGATAAGCGATATTATACATACTATTGGTGGAATTTCTCAAAAAACTCGAATCTTGGCCCTTAATGCATCAATTGAAGCAGCAAGAGCTGGAGAGCACGGAAAGGGCTTTTCTGTTGTTGCAAATGAAGTGGGAAAGCTTGCAAACCAAGCATCTAATGCAGTTGAAGAAACTCGACGAAGTATAGAACAAGTTCAAGAAGAAATCTTTATAACCAAGGAAATGGTCAAAAATGAAACAAAGCAAGTAGAGGAAGGATCAAAAGAAATAATAAATGTTTTAGCTTACATGGATTCTTTTCAAACAACTTTAAGTGGAATAACTGATATGGTTAATGAATCAAGTCAAGCTGTAGTGGAACAAACCTCTAGCGTTCAAGATATCGCTAACCTTCTTGATGGGATTTCTCAAATGACGAAAAACAATAAAGACTATGTTTATAAGGTTAAGTTTGATATGGATAAACAGTTTGATAATGTGGAACAAATCGTTTCAATTAGTCATTCATTAACAGATACCTCTAATGAGCTTCAGAGTCTGATTGAAAATGTAACTCCAACTAATATCGTTCAATTAGACAAACCTGTGATTGAAAAAATGAAATCTAACTTGTTGTCTTTACAAATGGCAGAGGAACTTATTTCATTGGACAGAACATTACATGAAGACCATCTAACGAGCTTTCTCCTATCGAACCCTTCCCTTGAAGCAATTTGGACTAATCGATTAGATGGAACTTTTATTTATTCTAATCCAAAAGCTGGACTTGTAAATGCAAAAGCACGCATTTGGTTTACACATGCTGCTAATGGAGAAATTTACGTGTCAGACATATATACTTCGGCATTAACGAAACGCAACTGTATCACGATTTCTCTTCCCCTTCTTCAAAGCGGGGAAATTGTCGGTGTGTTAGGTGCAGATTTATCTCTTTAAAACAAAGATTTTAAATTTAGCTAAAAGTTGAGGTAACCCTCAACTTTTATTTTCTTGACCAAACACACCATCGATTGTATCTTTTAGTTTTAAAAAGATTTCTTCCTCGTTTAACTTCGTTGAAAGACTTTCTAAAATACTACGATAATACCACTCCTGTTTTTCCTTTCCTCTATTGAAAACTTCCCATGATGCTTCCCCTTTTTTCTTGAGATCTTCTTGAAGCGAGAGAAGGTTATGTAACTTGTCTGAACAAACAATCATACATACATCTTTTGAAGCATTTTTAAGCTCAGTAATGGTATGATGCTTTCTATCTTCCCAGGAAAGAGATTTATCAGGTTCAGAACAAGCGGTAACAAGGGCCCCAACCTCATCACCAAATTCCGTTATGATTTCCTCTATTGTAACGGACGTATCCTCCACCGTATCATGAAGTATTCCAGCACAAACGACCTCTTCCCTACACCCTTCCTCCATTAACATCATACCAACTGAATACGGGTGTGTAATATATGGAATATTAGAGGATTTTCTATTCTGACCATGATGAGCAATCGCTGCAATTTGAATTGCTTTGGTAATTAATTTCAACTCAACGCCCCCTCCTACTTACTTCCTATTTTACCTTAGATTACTAAGAAAAATATTACCACCATTTGAAAATTGATTCGGATTGTTATATGATATAGAAACAAGCTGCATTGTTCGTAATGATAATAAAGTTTTAACCTTTAAGCTGTAATAGGGAGTTTTACATCGGAACCGGAATGGCAAGCCTCTGTCTATACGACCAGGAGGACAAACAGGAACGTTTCTGCGAACACCCACTTTGAGGAGTGGTGGTTTAAAACTTTCTTACTTAAATTACGGCAAATGCGGCTTTTTTATTTTATTATTAGTCAATAAACATATACATATGAAACCCTCACAATCGTGAGGGTTTTGTTTTAATCCCAATTTAAGCGTTTTCTAAGAGATGTAATATGAGCAATATGGTGTTTACCATGCCATGCATAAAGGCCAATATACCTTTTTACCTGCATCTTCCCAAGCTCTGGATGGATAAATACTTTCTCAAGATCTTCATCCATTAGTGTTTTTAACAAAACAACCCACCTACAATGCAATGCCTCAAGAAGATTTAATGATACATGGATAGGCAATAGTGAATCAGGTAGCTTTGCCCACTGATCCTCTTCATAAGGTTTAATTGTTGGACTGTCCTCTGTAAGAGCTAGCTTTAAACGAATATAGGCATTCATATGACTATCGGCTAGATGATGTATTACCTGTCTAACTGTCCACCCCTCTGGTCGATACGCTGTGTTCAATTGTTCATCATCTAAATCCTTTACTGCATCCATTAACATACTCGGAGTTTCTTCGATTTGGAAAATCCAATCATCCAGTAATTCGTTCGTAATAATCGCTTCATGTTGAAATAAACCAATAGGATAGCGTAATTGATCCATTGTTATTCCCTCCACATTTATGTCTATCATACTTTTATGTTCATTTAAATAAGATAGAACAGAAATAATGAAACATTAATAAAATTGTTAAACTTACTACATTCTTCTTATTTAATATGATTAATTTCGACAATTTCCATCAAATTCCTTCCAAAAAAAAACATGTAAAAAAATAAATTCTTTACCTGTCATGATTTTATCATATTCCCAAGCATTACTATGAATCAATCAATGCAAAACACCCGTCATGCTTAATGACGAGTGTGAAATCACTTATTTTAGGTTAATCGTTTCGAACCCTTTTATTAGGGTATCAACCAAAAAGTCCAAATCTTTTCTTTCAATGCTTAACGGAGGTGATAGAGTTAGAACATTATTATAACCAGCAACTGTCATACCATTTTTCCCAATGATGACTCCGTTTTGTTTACAATAGTTTATTACTTGGTTCACTTTTTCAAGCTCAATTGCTTCTTTTGTTTGTTTGTCTTTTACTAACTCGATTCCAATCAAGAGACCCTTTCCACGAATGTCTCCTACTAATGGGTGTTCCTTTAAAGAGTGCTTAAGTTTCTCTCTTACAATTTCCCCTAGTTCTTTTGATCGTCCAAACAGGTTTTCAGATTCCAAAATTTCTATATTTTTTAATGCCAATGCACATGCTGCTGGATTGCCACCGAAGGTATTAATATGTCTTAAAAAATCATACTCATCACTACCATTAAATGTTTCATAAATTTCTCTACGCACAGCTGTTGCGGAGAGCGGTAAGTAGGCACTTGTAATTCCTTTTGCCATAGTTATAATATCAGGTGTTACCCCATAATTCATAAAACCAAAAGGAGTTCCGGTTCGGCCAAATCCACAAATGACTTCGTCTACAATAAGAAGTGCGCCATGTTTCTCACAAACCTCTTTTACACCCTTTAAATATCCATCATGTGGTACTAAAATTCCTCCACCTGTAATAATAGGTTCTATAATCAAAGCTGCAATGGTTTCACTGTGCTCCCATGTCATCATATAATCGACACTTTTTACCGACTTTAAATCCTGTGGATTAGTTACCCCATCTTCTTCATCCCGATAATGATCCGGTGGGGCAACATGAAGGAAACCTGGAGCTAATGGTTCGTATTTATATTTTCGCTGTGCTTGACCAGTTGCAGCTAATGCTCCTAATGTATTCCCGTGATAGCCTCTATATCTCGAAATAATTTTGTAACGATAGTGATCACCACGTTGTTGATGGTATTGACGTGCGATTTTAAAGGCCGTTTCATTTGCTTCTGTACCACTGTTTGAAAAGAAAATAACATAATCTCCACCAAGCATCTCATTTAGTTTTTCAGCTAATTTAATTGCCGGAATATGGCTTTGAGTAAGGGGAAAATAAGCCATTTCCTTTAATTGTTCATAAGCTGCTTCTGCCAACTCTTGTCTTCCATACCCAACATTGACACACCATAATCCTGCCATTGCATCAAGATATCGATTTCCTTCAGTATCTGTAACCCAGGAACCTTCAGCCTTTTTGACGACAATTGTTGAGTTCGGGCTATATGGTTTCATTGAATGCCATACGTACTTTTCGTCCTTTGCGATGAATCCATCTTCCTGTTCGTTCTTATGCATTTCCGATGTCTCCTCCCCTTTTGGCTAATCAAACATCCTTTAAAATTCAAAACGAGAAGTAATCATTTTCTTTCTTGTATAAAAATTTATTCCATCTTTGCCGTTTACATGAAGATCACCGTAGAAAGAATCCTTCCAACCTGAAAATGGAAAAAAAGCCATGGTCGCTGGTACACCTACATTAACTCCTAACATTCCAGCATCAGCTTCCTCACGAAATTGTCGAACAGCCTTTGCATCTTTCGTATAAATTGTCGCTCCATTTCCATATCGCGATTGACGGATAAACTCAAGTGCTTCATCTAGGTTTTTTGCACGTAATACACTTAAGACTGGAGCAAAGATTTCGTCCCTTGCTATTTTCATTTCTGGAGTGACACAATCAAAAATGGTAGGTCCTAGAAAATACCCCTCCTTTTTGTGTTCCACTTCGTTCCGTCCATCCTTTACTAATATTGCTCCTTCTTTAATGCCTATATCAATATAAGAAAGTACCCGGTCCCGATGCTCCTTTGATATAACAGGTGTTAACAACACCTCTTCTTCCATTCCATTTCCTATTAAAAGCGACTCCGCCTTTTTACCTAATTCCTCTACCACTTGGTCATTATCCCCTACAACAATGACAGCACTACAAGCCATACAACGTTGACCTGCACTTCCAAATGCAGAACTACTTATGTGCTCCACCACTTTTGACACATCCGCATCAGGCATGACAATATGGTGATTTTTTGCCCCTGATAATGCCTGCACCCTTTTCCCTTCTTTAGCTGCTTTTTCATAAACATACTTTGCAACAGGCTGTGAACCTACAAAGGAAATCGCTGCAATATCTTTATGTTCAAGAAACCCATTTACAACTTCATGGGCACCATGAACGATATTTAAAACTCCTGGAGGTCCACCCGCTTGTTCAAATAACTCTCCTAGTTTGTTTGCCAGAATTGGCGTTCTCTCTGATGGCTTTAATATAAAGGTATTTCCACATGCAATCGCTAAAGGAAACATCCAGAGCGGAACCATCATCGGAAAATTGAACGGTGTGATTCCCGCCACCACTCCTAATGGGTAACGAAACATTTCCGAATCAATCTCTTCAGCAATATTTGATAGTGTTTCACCCATTAAATGAGTGGGTGCACCTGTGGCAAATTCAACACATTCGAGACCTCGTTGAACCTCCCCGAAGGCTTCTTTATACGATTTTCCATTTTCTTGAACAATCAGCTTTGCCAGTTCTTCATGATGCTCTGTTAATAAATAATGATATTTAAATAGAATTCTTGCTCGTTTTGGAGCAGGATTCTTCCCCCACATTTTATGCGCTTGTGTTGCTGCTATTACAGCTTGATCTACATCAACTCGAGTAGATAAAGAAACCTTAGCAAGAAGTTCAGAAGTAGCTGGATTGATCACATCTTTTGTATTTTTACTATCAGATTCTATCCATTTTCCTCCGATATAATTTCTTAACAAAGTGGTTTGATTAGTATCTATCGTCATCTTATTCCCCCTTCAATTTTATCTCCTATATTAAATGTACGATTTCATGAAAACACTTATTACGTGCTAACTAAAAAGGATTGGAATCTTAATCCAACCCCTTTTATTAATCTAATTCTTCGGTATAAACTGTGTAGCAATATATTTTCTTGCCTCCGCTGTTAAGAGGTGTAAACTTTCTTTTTCTATTTTTTCATCTGATACTCTTTCAAAATTCAAAAAAGTACCACTTAGATTTTCTGTAATATGTTTGATTTCAAACCCTTTTTCGAAAAACTCATCGATTTTGTTTTTCTCAGATAAATAGAGTTGATAGTCTGACAACCGTTTCACTCCTCAGTCATATTTACACTTTTACCATACTTGGCACGTTTCACATATTGCCCATTGCCAATTTTCCCGACAAACGTTTTATCCCGAATCACGAACTCCCCTCTGACTAGTACACTCACCGGTTCACCCGTCACCTTCATTCCTTCGAATGCATTGTAGTCTACCGCCATATGATGTGTTTCAGCTGATATAACTCTTTCAATTTCTGGATCAAAAATAACAAGATCTGCATCTCCCCCAACAGAAATGGTCCCCTTTTTAGGATACAGACCAAATAGTTTGGCACTCCTTGTTGAAGTAATATCAACAAATTGATTTAGAGATAACCTTCCTTTTTTTACCCCTTCTGAAAATAAGATCGTTAAACGATCTTCAATCATTGGACCTCCATTTGGAATTTTTGTAAAATCACCACGTCCAAGCTCTTTTTGACCTTTAAAATCAAAGGAACACTGGTCAGATCCCAATGTTTGCAGTTGACCAGTCCTCAATGCGTTCCACAAGACATCTTGGTGTCTTTTTTCACGTAAGGGTGGGGACCAAACATACTTCGCTCCTTCAAAATCCGGTTTCTCAAGGTAGGTTTGATCTAGAGCTAAATATTGTGGACAGGTTTCTCCCCAAATATCAATGCCTTTGTTTCTTGCTTCTGTAATCCTCTGTACAGCTTCTTCACAAGAGACATGAACAACATATAATTGAGAATTTGCTAAACCTGTTAAGATGGCAGCTCTTCCTGTTGCTTCTCCTTCTACCTCAGGGGGTCTAGTTAATGCATGATAAATTGGATCTGTTTTGCCTTCTGCTAAAGCTTGCTTTGTTAGATAATCAATCACATCACCATTTTCCCCATGGATCATTACAAGAGCACCTAATTTTTTGGCAGCGATTAATGTTCTGAACAAGGTTTCATCATCTGCTTGAAGGACATTTTTATACGCCATAAAAACTTTAAATGATGTAATTCCCTGCTCATTTACGACTTGTTCAAGCTGTTCAAGAACCCCATCATTTATTTCACCAATCATAAGATGAAATCCATAGTCTATGACAGCTTTATTCGTTGCTTTTTTGTGCCATATATCAATCGATTGCTGGAGAGGAACTCCTTTAGATGTCAAACAAAAATCAATAATGGTTGTTGTTCCACCAAATGCCGCCGCAATCGTTCCTGTTTCAAAGTCGTCTTTTGTAATCGTTCCGCCAAAGGGCATTTCTAGATGAGTATGCGGATCAATCCCTCCAGGAAAGATATAACACCCCTTTGCATCTACAATTTCTGCTCCTTCAGTAGAAAAGTTGTTTCCAATTGCTTCAATTTTGTCATTATGAATCACTACGTCAGCCTGATAAATATCAGTTGCAGTGACAATGATTCCATTTTGAATTATTTTCTTCAAAGCATTCCCTCCCCTATTTCTTTATTTCAACTTTATCTGTAAATTTTCCAATAAACTCTTGTCGTT
The DNA here is from genome assembly GCA_041640535.1 of Bacillaceae bacterium. Lineage (GTDB taxonomy): Bacteria > Bacillota > Bacilli > Bacillales > Bacillaceae_L > Litchfieldia. Next base: position 6,854 of record JBEQAC010000065.1, on the reverse strand, counting down.
GATTCCATGTCATTGGAGGTAGGCCACTATCTACTTCCACCATGTCTATGGCACCTTCAACAGGACAAACAATCGAACATAAATTACAACCAACGCAATCTTCTTCACGAACCTTTAGATAACTGTTTCCCAACTCGTCTCTTAACATATCAATACATTGGTGAGATGTATCTTCACAGGCGATATGACACTTGTTACAGTTAATACAGGTATCTGTATTAATCCTAGCAACAATTTTATAATTGAGATCTAAATTTCCCCAGTCAGAATATTTAGGAACAACCTTTCCAATGATATCCGTGACAGAGGCGATATTTTTCTCATCCAAGTAATTGTTTAATCCATCAATCATGTCTCCCACAATTCTAAACCCATGATGCATGGCAGCTGTACATACCTGCACTCCCGTTGCACCCATAAGCATAAATTCAACAGTGTCTTTCCAGTTTGATATACCTCCAATCCCTGAGATTGGAATCTTAATCTTTTCATTTCTTGCACATTCCGCTACCATATTTAAAGCAATCGGCTTTACAGCTGGACCACAGTAACCACCATGTGCCCCTTTTCCTGCTACATGAGGAATCGTGTTCCATGTATCAAGATCAACACCTGCTAAACTATTAATCGTGTTTATTAAACTAATGGCATCCGCTCCACCTCGAACAGCAGCTTCAGCAGTTACCGTAATATCCGTAATATTTGGGGTTAATTTTACAATAACAGGGGTACTTGCCACTTCCTTTACCCAATAGGTTTGCTTTTCTACAAGCTCTGGAACCTGACCTGATGCTGACCCCATACCACGCTCTGCCATACCATGAGGACATCCAAAGTTGAGCTCTAACCCATCAACACCAACAGCCTCGACTTTTTTTACAATTTCATGCCATTTTTCCCGCTTTGGCTCAACCATTAGAGAGACCACTAATGCGTGGTATGGGAAACGTTTTTTTGTCTCGGCAATTTCCTTTAAATTTACTTCCAACGGTCGATCAGTAATCAATTCTATATTATTGAAACCAGCTACTCTTTGCCCGTTAAAGCTTACTGCTGCAAACCGTGCGGTTGTATTGATAATTGGATCTCCTAGGGTTTTCCAAACCGCTCCACCCCATCCAGCTTCAAAAGCCCTTTGAACTTGATATCCCGTGTTTGTCGGTGGTGCTGAAGCTAACCAAAAAGGATTGGGAGATTGAATACCTGCTAGATTTATTGATAAATCAGCCATAGACTAACCCCTTTCAGATAAGATTTGATTTCGTATCTTCATTTAAAAGATCTGAATGTTGAAGAATGGCAAGCGCAGTTTGTTTCCCTTGCTGTGCAGCTGTGACGACCATTGCCTCTCCTTTTCCTTTTCCAAATATACAATCGCCACATGCGAACACCTTTGGGTTCGATGTTCGGAAGGTAGCAAAATCGACCTTTACAACCCCTTGTTCATGAACAATTCCAAATTGATCGATCAACTCAATATGTCTTGTTTGTCCGATTGCCTTTATGACAATATCTGCACGCACTACATATTCTGCTCCTATCATTGGCACAACCGTTCTACGGCCTTCTTTCACTTTGTCACTTAACTCCATCTTCACACACTCGATTCCAATGACCTGATTCTCCTTACCGATGATTTTTTTCGGTGCAGTTAACCAACGAAATTCCACTCCGTCCTGTTTTGCGAACTCATATTCAAATTCATAGGCTGTCATCTCTTCCGCTGTTCTTCGATAGAGAATTTTCACATTTTCTGCACCAAGTCGAATAGAGCAAGTGGCAGCATCAATTGCTGTATTTCCAGCACCAATGACAACCACCTTTTTCCCAATAAAATCCTTTCTTATTTGGTTCTCTTTCGTTTCCTTTATCAATTCAATTGCATCAAAGACGCCATCCAGCTCTTCTCCTTGAATTTCAAGTTTTGGTACATTTCCCATCCCAATAGCTAAAATGACATAATCATAGTTTTCAAGTATTTCGTCCGCTTGTATATCTGTGCCAACACGTATATTTGTCTTAATTTCTACCCCTAACTCTACTGTTTGCTTTACCTCCCACTCTGGGATTTCAGGTGGTAAACGAAAAGAAACAATTCCATGCGCATTTAACCCCCCTGCTTTCTTCTCGGCTTCATAAATGGTCACTGAATATCCAAATCGAGCAAGTTCTCTTGCTGCTGATAATCCAGCTGGACCGCTACCTACAATTGCGACAGATTTGCCATTATGTTCAGCCTTTTTAAACAGCTGTTGTTTATTGTGAATTGCCCAGTCTGTTGCAAATCGTTGCAGATTTCCAATCATAATTGGCTTTGTAGAATGATTTAGAACACATGCACCCTCACAGAGCTCCTCTGTAGGACATACACGCGCACAGCTAGCTCCAACAGGGTTTGACGTCATGATTGTTTTTGCTGAACCTTTTAAATTTCCTGAAGCAATACTCTTAATAAATGAAGGGATGTTAATTCCAGTGGGACAGGCTTGAATACAGGGTGCATCATAGCAATATAAACATCGTTGAGCTTCCTCAACGGCTTCATGTTTAGATAAACCTGCGTCTATTTCTAAAAAGTTATCAGCTAACTTTAATGTTTTACCATTAAGCAAAGCAATCCCTCCTCCTGTTTACTAGATATTGAAAAAGGGTTATACATGTGATGATATAACCCAAGGATGTAAAGAAGATAATTTTTAGGGGAGTAATTGTGTCATTTCTCCATATGTTTCAGGTCGGCGGTCTCGATAAAACTGCCATAAATCTCGAACTTCTCTAATCATTTTTTTATTCATTTCTCCAATTATGACTTCATCACGATCCCTGCTTCCCATCGCTACAAAGTTTCCACGAGGATCTACTAAGTAGGATTGACCATAGAATTCTCCCATTTCCCATGGTCCTTCTATACCAACACGGTTAATTGCCCCTACATAATATCCATTTGCTACAGCATGTGCTGGCTGCTCAAGCTTCCAAAGATATTCAGAAAGACCAGAAACAGTGGCTGATGGATTAAAGACGATTTCAGCTCCTTTTAAACCTAGCAATCTAGCTCCCTCTGGAAAGTGGCGATCATAGCAAATGTAAACTCCCACTTTTGCATAGGCCGTATCAAAAACTGTATACCCAAGATTCCCTGGTTTAAAATAATATTTCTCCCAGAAGCCACAGCCCTTTTTTTCAACACCTACTTGAGGAATATGCTGTTTTCGATATTTTCCTAAGTAGGTTCCATCCGCATCAAGAACAGCTGCTGTATTATAATATGTAGCAATGCCTTCCCTTTCATAAATTGGGAGAACAATGACAACCCCAAGCTCTTTAGCTAACTCTTGAAATAGCTTTGTCGTTGGACCATTCGGTATTTCTTCTGCTGCATCATACCACTTAGGATTCTGTTCTGTACAAAAATAGGGACCATAAAAAATCTCTTGCAAACAAATGATCTTCGCACCACGTCCTGCAGCTTCTCTTACTAATTTTATATGTTTTTCAATTGCCTTTTCTTTATGAACCTCGACTGCTTCATTCCCATCGACATCATTTGACGCTTGAATAAGGCCGATTCTCACAATATCTGCCATATACGCTAGCCCCCTTATTTGATTTTAATGACAGTAGAATGCTCATCATAAACAAGCATTTAAGATACATGTAGTATATGAGGAAAAGTCGATATATAAGACAGAAATTTCTGAAATCTACCATTAATTTTTGTTCATAGTTTTGAACATTCTTTCATAGATTCTGATGTAAATAAATAAAAAATCCCCATCTTGTATATGTAATACAATAATGGGGGTTCTTAGTCTTTTATTTACCCAAACTTTCGCTGATTGATTTTTTTAGACCTTCTGTAATAACAATCTCCACAAATTCCATATGAATAATCCCAAGGCAAAGGCTTTCCACAATTTTTACATTTTTTTGTATAGCTTTTCACACTGCTTTTTAAAAATTCATGGATTTCATCACTTATTCCTTCACGTATTCTCTCCCAGTATGTTGCCTCTGTTCGTTGACCTAATCGGTATAAAAATAGCAAGTGTAAGCCAATCGCTTTATACGAAAGTTCAAGTTCCTCAAGGGTGTCCTTCTCACCAATGATAGGTTCTGGCAGCTCTTTTCCTTGAACAATCGCCAACATCGTATTTTGCCACTGTTTCACCAATCGGGGTTCATTTGATGAAAAAGGCAAATGAAGAAAACCATATAAGTCCATCATTGGAAGTCTTGCTTCTATCTCTGTATCTCGGATGGTTTCATAGAGTGAGCGTTCTTCCAAAAGAGAAGATTTTTTTGTCCCTTTTGGACTTTCGAACTTCTCCCAAATTTCAAAGAATGTTTGAAGATCACGTGAGTATTTTTGAAACCTCTCAAACACAGTATTTGTAGGAGCAATTGCGAACGTTTGGACAGGCTCATCTTTATCCTGAAGTAGCCGTTTCATGATCTTGATATCACTTGTAAAAGCCACCATTCCAATATTATAAATTCCTTTCCTTCCTGCTCTTCCCGCAATTTGTTTAACTTCCTGTGAGGTTAATCGTCTTCTTCTCGTTCCATCAAATTTATCGTTTTCTAAAAACACAATTCTTTGAATGGGAAGATTTAAGCCCATTCCAATTGCATCTGTGGATACGATCACCTTTGTTTCACCATCAATAAACTGTTGCATTTGCTTTTTTCTTGTTTCTGGTGGCATACTTCCATAGATTAAGCTAACGGTGTATCCTTCATTTTGTAATTTTGATGCAGTTTCAAGTACCCTTCTTCTTGAAAAGCAGACGAGCGCATCTCCTTTTTTCGTATGTTTAATTTGAAATGGATTTGGCTCAACCTGCAAGGGAATTTCCCGTTTATATTCATTTACCTCAATTGAAGAATCCTCTAATAAATCGCGCATCATCATCTTAATATTTTTACTTCCGATAATATGTACTTCATTTGCATTTGCTTTTGTAATGGCCTTATACCATGAAAAACCGCGGTCTTTATCTGCAATCATTTGTGCTTCATCAATCACAATAACTTCATAGAATTCTTTTTCATGAAACATCTCTACTGTTGCTGAAATATGCGTTGCACCCTTAACTTCCTTTTCTTCTTCTCCAGTTTTTAATGAACACAGCACACCTTCAGCATTTAATTTATCATATACTTCAAGTGCTAATAACCGTAAAGGTGCTAGGTATAAACCAGATTCTGCTTCTTTCATTTTCTGTAACGCATGATGAGTTTTCCCAGTGTTTGTATCACCAATATGTAGCACATACTTAATACCTTGCCGATAGGAGGGACTATATTCATGTCGAAAAATATCTTCAAGAATTTTTGTTTCTTCTTCCTTTTTCCGCTGTATTTCAGCGAGTTCCTCAGCTCTTTCTTTTTCTCTCTGTTCTAAGTCTTGTTGATAAATTGACAAGTGTTGTGTTAAATTAAATGGAACTTTTGACACTTCTAGAAGATCTGTTAGCTTTTCTTGCCTGATCATAGGAAAGTAAATAGAAGCTAGTTCAGAGAGATTGGTTGCTATCATTTTCTTGAAATTACGGTTCGTTAATGATTCATCAAAAATCTCCGTATATTCCCTTTTTGTTGTTTCTTCTATCTCCTTTAAAATCAATCCATAGATTTGATCAAAGATAAAATCATTAATATACTGTTCATAGATGTAGTCATAGGTTTCAAATTCATAATTTCCTTTTCCCCAATAAACCGTTTGTTCCATGTTTCCTGTCAGTTCCTCTAAGAAATCATCAACAAACTTATAATCCTCATTATTAAATTTCCCTTTTGACTTTAGCTGGTCTTCCAATCTATACGAATTTGTTAGGATAAAACGTTTGTTTTCACGTATGTCCTTTGCTAATAATTTACTAATTTCATGTCTAATTAATACGTAGAAATCAAGTAGTTTTCTTTTGATAATTTCCTGTGACTGATTTCGTATCTGAACTTTTATTTGTTCTTTTGTTTCTTCAAGTAAATCCTCCTGAAGTTTTAAAAGATAGTTAGTTCTTGCATGTTCATACCTTTCGTTCCAACGTTCGTCCTGATTTAAAAAACTTGTGTTTAACCAAGAAATCACATCAAATGGAGAATATTCTCTAAGTTCATTTCTGAACAAAGAATTCACTAATTTACGATCTACTCCTTCAACATCAAATCCCCGCTTCATAAGGTAAAACTTTTTTTCATTTCTAGAAACCTTATTTGTTACCTTGTTTAACCATACATTAATCCAAATTTGTTCAAGATAATGTATTCGATTATTTATATAGTCGCTATACTCGGTGAGTGTTTCTCTTTCACCTAAGTAACGATCAATATCTTCGAATACTTTCATTTTTGTATGTTCGACAGCTTCTTGATATACAGCTGTTATTGGATCCATTTTTACGCTCCCTTTTTCTATTCAGTTTAGAATATCACAGTTATTTATTATAATATTCATATAGAATTGTAACAATTTTATCTTCTAAACCTTTACCGATCGATTCATCGACAAGATTATTTAACATAATTGAAAAAATAAGCAACTCTCCACTTTCTGTTTCAGTATAACCAGATAATGAACTCACTGTCGATAAACTCCCCGTTTTTGCACGAATTTTACCCATCAGCATTGGATCATGAAACCGATGACGAAGGGTTCCTCCAATCATCCGATCACTAAAACCTGCTACAGGAAGTGATTCCAAAAAGGTGGGAAACCATTTTTTTGTTTGGATTGTATATAAAAGCTTTGTCGTTTCATTTGGAGTGACTAAATTAACATGTGAAATACCAGAACCGTCTCTAAGGACAAATAATTCCGTATTAATCCCTAATTTCGAAAGTTCTGTAAG
>JBEQAC010000064.1:0-15184 GCA_041640535.1 Bacillaceae bacterium | reverse complement strand
GTTTGGAGGAGAGAGAATGGGATTAATAGGACCATCACTTATGTGTGCAGATATGGGAAACCTTAAAGAGTCGGTGACTCGATTAGATCAAGCAGGGGTAGATTTTTTTCATTTAGATGTTATGGATGGAAAATTTGTTCCGAATTTTACAATGGGTCCAGACATGATACGAAGATTAAGAGAGTTTACGACCAAGCCATTTGATGTTCATTTAATGGTTGATCAACCTGAGAACTATTTAGACCTTTTTATTGAATCCGGAGCAGATATGATTTCAATCCACGCAGAAGCGACAAATCATCTACAAAGATCTTTACAAAAGCTAAAGGATAAGGGGATTAAGGCGGGGGTAGCACTAAATCCCGCAACACCAATTAACCAAATCGAGTATGTATTAGATATTGTCGATTACGTAACGGTGATGACTGTAAATCCAGGATTTGCAGGTCAGAAATTCGTGCCGTTAATGAATAAAAAAGTGATGTCACTTCATGAGTTTATCAGGCAGGAAGGATATAGCATTCATATTCAAGTTGATGGAAATATAGGTTACCAAACCATCCCAGATGTTCTTCAAAATGGGGCAGATATGTTGGTATGCGGAACCTCTTGTTTATTTAGATCAGATATCACATTAGAAGATGCAGTTAATAAGTTGAGAGGATTTATTACTGAACTTCAATTTGAAAAGAATCTATGAGTAGGGGGAAAGAACGTGGCTGATGTAACTGTAGTGGGGAGTATCAACATGGATATCGTTGCGATGACGAATAAATACCCTAATCGGGGTGAAACGATTTTTGGAGAACATCTTGAGTTATTAGGTGGAGGAAAAGGTGCAAATCAAGCAACCGCTTGTGCTCGTTTAGGAAAATCAGTTCAGTTAATAGGTGCAGTAGGTGAAGATTCACATGGTGATATCCTGCTTGAGTCACTTCAAAAAAGTAATGTAGATACCACTCGTGTAAAACGAGTGGTGGATAGCTCCACTGGATGTGCCATTATTACCATTGATAAGCAAGCTGAGAACACAATGCTAGTTTTAAAGGGAGCAAATGATCACTTAAATGTAAGTGATATTCAAAATTCTTTTTTAGAGATACAAAGTAAGGTGCTTTTAGTTCAAATGGAAGTACCTGAGGATACAGTGATTGCAGCCATGGAGGAAGCGAAAAAAAGAGGGATGTTTGTCATTTTAGATCCTGCACCAGCTGAAGGCATAACGGTCCGTGCCCTAGATTATGCGGATTTAATTGTACCAAATCTACAGGAAACAAAGACGTTGACTGGTGTTGATGTAACAGATATTGAAAGTGCCATTACGGCAGCTAGATATTTGGAAAATATCGGTGTGAAAAATTCAATTATTAAATTAGCCGGTAAAGGGTCAGTAGTATTTACAGAAGAACGCTGGGAGTATATAAAAGGAATTTCGGTTCAAGCAGTGGATACTGTAGGGGCAGGAGATTCATTTGCTGGAGCAATCGCATGTGCGATTGCGGATGGTGAAGATATCATCTCTGCAGCAAAATTTGCAACGATTGTAGGTGCGTTAAAAGTGACAAAATTAGGTGCTCAAGCAGGTATCCCAACCTTGGAAGAAGTAAACCAATTTTGTCGAGAGCGAGGCATAACGCACTATGCATACGGGCATCATTCCGTTTAAACGAAATGGAGGGTCAAAAAATGTCACACTTTTTATTAGAAATGGATAACGTTAGTAAAACATTCCCAGGTGTAAAAGCACTAGATCAAGTGCAGCTCCAGGTAAAGCCTGGTGAAGTTCATGCGCTTATTGGTGAAAATGGAGCTGGGAAATCAACTTTGATCAAGATACTAGCGGGTCTGCAGGAAGCGGATGCAGGGGCAAAGTTCTTTTTTGAAGGAAAGGAAGCCAATATTAAAAAACCAATTGATGCAACATTAAAAGGCATATCCATTATTTATCAGGACTTGAGTCTTTTTCCGAATTTATCAGTAGCTGAAAATATCTACATTGGAAGAGATAGTGAAAATAAGGGTTGGGAGCGTGTTGACTGGAATGAAATGAAAAGGGTTGCAACTGAAGCATTACGAGAGCTTGGGGTTGAAATTGATGTAACAATGCCAGTTGAGAAATTGAGTATTGCGAAGCAGCAGTTAGTTGAAATTGCCCGTGCACTTGCCTTCGAATCCAAGCTCATTGTCATGGATGAACCAACATCTTCTCTTTCTACAAATGAGGTAGAACAATTATACAAGTTAATTAACAACCTTAAGGCCAAAGGAATTTCGATCATTTTTGTTAGTCATAAGCTTAAGGAATTATTTACAGTATCTGATCGCTTTACAGTTCTACGAGATGGAAAATACGTGGGGTCCTACGATAAAGAAGAATTAGATGAAACCAAACTAATTACATTGATGGTTGGTAGAAAAGTTACGTATGAAAGACGTAAGGAGAAAAGCAAAGTAGGTAAGCCTGTACTAGAGGTAGAAGGGTTATCAAAGGAAGGAAACTTCAAAGATATCTCATTTACTCTTCATGAAGGTGAGATTATTGGCTTTACAGGTTTAGTGGGTGCTGGAAGAACTGAACTAGCTCAACACATTTTTGGAATTAATAATCCAAGTGACGGGATTATTAAAATTAGCGGGCAGCAGGTAATAATAAAATCATCTGAAGATGCGGTTAAAAAAGGGCTAGCATATATCCCGGAAAGTAGACAAACTCAAGGGCTTATATTAAACCAATCAATCATTAATAATATTTCAATCTCAATTTTGAATCAGCTTACGAATCTATGGAAATTAATCGTTCGAAAAAAAGAAGTAGATTTAGCGAATGAATATGTTAAAACTCTTGATATTCGCCCAGCCCTTCCACATATGTCTGCAGATAAGCTTTCTGGAGGAAATCAACAGAAGGTTGTGATTGCAAAGTGGTTATCAACTAAACCAAAAATATTAATTATTGATGAACCAACAAATGGAATCGATATTGGTGCAAAAACCGAGATTCATAACTTATTAAGAAGGCTTGCATCAGAAGGGATGGGAATCATCGTCATTTCCTCTGAATTACCTGAAATTTTAGCTGTAAGTGATCGAATTATCGTGATGAGAAATGGAAGAATCACTGGTGAATTAGATATTACGGAAGCAACGCAAGAAAAGATTATGAACTATGCATTAAAAGGGAAAAGTGTTCAACAGGCCCCAAAATATATAGTAGAGGAAAAAATTAGTCAGGGGGTATAAAAAATGAAAGCAATTCTAAAGTCAAAGGAAATGAGCATAGCGGCTATCTTAATATTACTATGTATCATTCTCTCGTATTTAAGCCCAGCTTTTTTTACATTTAGTAATTTAACAGATGTGTTAAAAGCAAATGCGGTGTTAGGGATTTTAGCCATTGGGATGACCTTAGTCATTATTACTGGAGGAATTGATGTATCCGTTGCGGCGGTTACCAGTGCAGTAGCAGTCATCACAGGTCACCTAATGATTTATCTGCCTGATAGCTTCTTATCCTTACTAGTGATTTTCCTAGTTGCGCCACTCTGTGGTATCGTCTTTGGGTTAATTAACGGCTATTTAGTAGCGAAGGTTGAGATTCCAGCTATCGTTGTAACATTAGGAATGATGAGTATTATTAGTGGGGCAATTCTTTACTTAACAAATGGTGTTTATGTGAATAGTCGAAACTTCCCATCCATTTTTATAGATTTTGCTAACGCAAAAATATTGGGAATTTCCATTCTTGTTTATATTTTCTTTGCAGTAGCAGCATTGACTTGGTATGTCATGAAAAACACAGTGATTGGAAGATCAGTTTTTGCCATCGGTGGAAACAGTAAATCAGCCATCCGCGTGGGAATTGATTTTAAAAAAGTTCAAATGTTTGTCTTTGCCTACATGGGCTTCTTAGCTGGAATTGCAGCGATTGTTCAGACTGCTTATATTAAAGCTATTGATCCGAATGGATTAATTGGATTTGAACTCATAGTGATTGCAGCAGTCGTCATTGGTGGAGCAAATATCCTTGGGGGAAGAGGAACGGTTTTTGGAACAATACTGGGAGTAATCTTACTAGGTGTTATGCAAAATGGATTGATTTTAGCTCATATTGATACGTACTGGCAAAAAGTAGTGGTTGGTTCTATCATTCTACTCGCTGTTTCATATGATCATATTCAATATAAAAGAGCACAAAGCCAGCTATCAAACATAAAAGTTGAAGCGTAAGGGGGGACAGATCGTGAAAAATTTATCTAAAGAATCAATATTAGGATTGTTTTTAGTAGGACTGTTTGTATTTATGTCCTTATTTGCTCCAGGTTTTTTGGCCAGTAGTAACTTGAAAAACATGATGTTTCAGCTACCTGAGTTTTCTATTCTTGCACTTGCGATGATGGTGGTAATCCTGACAGCTGGAATCGATCTTTCTCTTACTTTCGTTGCATCATTATCAGGTGTTGTCATTGCAATTGCACTGTCTAGTGGCTATTCCATTCCAATGGCGCTTCTAGCAGGTTTACTTGTAGCACTTGCTTGTGGGTTGTTAAACGGAGTGTTTGTGGCAAAGATAGGTGTGTCACCTATACTTGTTACATTAGGAACCATGATTTTATTTGAAGGAATTAACTTAAGTATTACAAAGGGCCATTCTATTTCTGGATTTCCATCTGCCTACAACCTAATTGGTAACGGTTACTTCTTTGGTCTAGTACCGGTATCACTCGTTATTATGATTGTTCTTATTATCGTTACAACCGTTCTATTAAATAAGACAAAGTGGGGAAGAAGCGTTTATATGGTTGGGAGTAATCCGATCGCCACTTTATTTTCAGGTATTAATACGTCACGAGCACTCATGTGGGTGTATTTATTCTCAAGTTTAATGGCATTCGTTGCATCGGTAATTATGACAGCACGTTATAATTCTGCGAAGGTGGATATGGGGTCAGCGTACTTACTGCAATGTGTGGCTGCGGCTGTACTAGGTGGAACTCAAATCCAAGGCGGATATGGAAAGGTCATTGGTACCGTTTATGCAGTATGTATCTTCCAAATCCTATCAAGTGGGCTTAATCTATTAGGAGTTCATCGTTCAATTGTTGATGTCATGATTGGTGTAATCCTAATTGCAGTTCTTATTATCAATTATGTATCAAGCCAGTTAGAGAAGAGAAAAAGCATAAAAGAACAGGCAAAATCAGTAGCTTAACCAAATATGTTTTTATCCTAGCCTAAGCTAGGTTGAAAAATAAAAATAAACATTTTAGGGGGAGAAGAAATGAAGAAAGCATTATTACTTATGTTTTGTGTCGTGTTTTTTAGTAGTATCCTAGTGGGTTGTGTTTCAAGTGAATCAGCTGGAAGTAGTAGTGAATCTACAAATAGTGGTGAAAAATCTAGCGATAAAATTAAAATTGCTGTTGTCCCTAAATTAGTAGGTATTCCTTATTTCAATGCTTCTGAAGTCGGTGCAAAAAGAGCAGGTGAAGAGCTTGGGGTTGAAGTCATTTACACTGGCCCAACACAAGGGGATGCAGCGCAACAAGTTCGTGTCATTGAGGATTTAATTAGTCAGCAAGTAGATGTAATTGCAGTTGCACCAAATGATTCAGCGGCACTAACTCCGGTATTAAAGAAGGCAAAAGAAGCAGGCATTCATGTAATGGATTGGGATACTCCAGCAGATCCTGAACTAGTTGAAATATCTGTTAGTCAAATTGATAACGAAGCTTATGGACGTCACTTGGCACAAATATTAGTAGAACAAATGGGAACTGATAGTGGAGATTTTGCAATCTTAACAGGTGGTATGTCAGCTGCAAATTTAAATCTATGGATTGATTGGGCAATGAAGGAAGTGGAAGAAAACTATCCAAATCTTAATCTCGTAACTGAAAAAGTTCCTACAAACGAAAAGCAGCAGGAAGCATATCAAAAAACATTAGACTTATTAAGAGCTTATCCAGACTTAAAAGGGATTATGGCATTCTCAACTGTAGCTCCTCTTGGCGCTGCACAAGCAATTGAAGAAAGAGGACTAGAGGGTGAAGTTGCGCTTGTAGGGACAGCTTTACCAACAGATTCATTACCATTCCTTGAAAACGGTTCTTTAGATGTAGCTACACTTTGGGATCCAGAGAAATTAGGTTATTTAACTGTAGCACTTGCGAAAGAACTAGTTGAAGGAAAAATGCCAACTGACGGTCAAGATGTTCCGGGGGTTGGTGTGATTGAAGTAAGAGGCAAAACAGTAATCATGGGACCACCAACAGATTTCACAGCTGAAAATGCAGCGGAGTATAATTTCTAATAAAAAATAATAGTGATGAGGAGGCTTTCTCATGAGTATCTAGCATGATTTATTCATATCTATGGTCAGAATTGACCATAGATATTTTGAAGATGCAAGGCTTAAAGAGGAAGTCTCTTCCTATTTACTATCCGGAAAGGCTGGAATGATTGTGAAAAATGAAAGACAGTTAAAAGAACAGATTTGTGATATTGGAAAAAGAATTTATATGAGAGAGATGGGTGCAGCAAATGATGGGAATATATCTGTGAAACTTACAGATAATATTTTACTTTGTACACCAACAGGAGTATCAAAAGGGTTTATGACTCCAGAAATGATATGCAAGATTGATATGAACGGTGAAATTGTTGAAGAGAATGAATATTCACTTGCACCTTCATCTGAGATAAAAATGCATTTGCGTGTCTATAAAGAGCGTCCGGATGTTGATGCTGTTGTTCATGCTCACCCAGCGTATGCTACATCATTTGCGATATGTGGAATCCCACTGGAAAAACAAATCATGCCAGAATCCACACTTCTTTTCGGTGAGGTACCCATTGCACCATATGGAACACCGTCTACTGAAGAATTACCAGACTCGATTGTACCATTTCTTGAAGACTATGATGCGCTACTTTTAGCCAACCATGGTGCGTTAACCTATGGTGCTGATTTAATGAATGCTTATTTTAAAATGGAAGCTTTAGAATACTATGCAAAGATATTATATATAACTTCTACTATTTCAGAGCCGAAAGAGTTACCGAATGTTGAGGTTGAAAAATTAATTCGTCTAAGAGATGAGCGATTTAAATTACCTGGAAAGCATCCAAAGGAAAAAATATTAAGGTAAGTAAGAGTGGAAACGGGCATCAGAGAGATGCTCGTTTTGTAGTTTAGTTAGATTTGTTGAAGGTATATATGACAATCTTATTCCCGGAAAAACTAAGATTGCCCAAAAGCGGGAACAAGAAGGTGCCACTTGTTCCTTGGAAAACCTGTGATTACCCGAAAGCGGGAACAAGAAGGTGTAACTTGTTCCCGGAAAACCTGTGATTACCTGAAAATGGGAACAAGAAGGTGCATCTTGTTCCCGGAAAAACTGAACTTATCCGAAAACGGAAACAAGAGAGTGAACCTTGTTCCTGTCAGGCCTGAGTTTACTAAAAAGTTGGAACAATAATAGGGAACTACGAAACCTAATCCGTCACAGCCCCTCTAGAAGCAGAGGAAACAAGTCTTGCGTATTTGTTAAGAACCCCTCGTTGATAACGCAATGGTGGTTCTTTCCATTCTTTTAAGCGATTGACCATTTCTTCGTCTGATACATTAACTGAAAGCTCCTGTGTTTCGCTATCAATCGTAATCATGTCACCGTCTCGAAGCAAAGCAATCGGTCCACCAACTTGTGCTTCTGGAGAGACATGGCCAACAACTAGCCCGTGGGTACCGCCAGAGAAACGACCGTCTGTAATTAACCCAACTTTTTCACCAAGTCCCTTTCCAACGATAATCCCTGTAATGGACAGCATCTCGGACATACCTGGTCCACCCTTAGGGCCAGCGTAGCGGATGACAACAACGTCCCCAGCCTGTATTTCATTACTTAAAACTGCAACTGTAGCAGATTCTTCAGAATCAAAAACCTTTGCAGGACCAGTGATTTTAGCAATCTTTAATCCAGACATTTTCGCAATCCCACCCTCAGGAGCAAGATTGCCCTTTAAGACAAAAAGAGGGCCCGATTCTCGAATTGGATTGTCTAAAGAACGAATAATGGTTTGTCCTTCAATAAGTGGTGGCATTTCAGCTAGGTTCTCTGCGATGGTTTTGCCAGTAACAGTCATACAATCTCCATGCAGTAATCCACCATCTAATAGAAGTTTCATCACAGCAGACACTCCGCCTACATGATGTAGATCATTCATAACATACCGACCACTTGGTTTTAGATCAGCAATATGTGGAACTTTTTTTCGAATTCGTTCAAAATCGTCTAAGGTTAAATCAACATCGACTGAGTGAGCGATAGCAAGGAGGTGAAGGAATGCGTTAGTTGAACCACCTAAAGCCATAACGACGGAAATTGCATTCTCAAATGCTTTTTTAGTCATAATGTCTTTTGGGTAAATCCCTTTACGCAAAAGTTCAACAACTGCCTCACCAGATTGAAGGCAATCGTCTAGCTTTGCCTCAGTCTCAGCAGGATTCGATGCACTTCCAGGGAGGCTCATTCCCATTGCTTCAATCGCAGATGCCATGGTGTTTGCGGTATACATCCCACCACAGGATCCAGCACCTGGACATGCATGACATTCAATATCCTTTAAATCCTCTCGATCGATCGTTCCTGCACTATACTGACCAACCGCTTCAAAAACAGAGACGATATCGATATCCTTTCCTTCTTTTGATTTTCCGGGTGCAATCGTTCCACCGTAGACAAAAACGGAAGGAATATTCAACCTGCCTATGGCAATCATACAACCAGGCATGTTTTTGTCACATCCACCAATGGCAACAAGTCCATCAAGGCGTTCTGCACCAACAACTGTTTCGATTGAATCTGCGATCACTTCCCGGCTTGGCAATGAGTAACGCATCCCCTCATGTCCCATGGAAATGCCATCAGACACGGTAATGGTATTAAAAATAAGTGGAGCACCGCCACCATTCTTTGCCCCATCTTTCGCTTTAATCGCAAGCTTATCAATATGTATATTACAAGGAGTTACTTCACTCCATGTACTAGCCACACCGATCATTGGTTTTTTGAAATCTTCGTCACTAAAACCAACAGCTCTTAGCATGGCTCGGTTTGGAGATCGATTTTCCCCTTCACTAATAACAATACTACGAATACGCAAATCATCATTTTTATTTTCACTCATGTTTAATTCTCCTTTCTAAAACAAAAAGCAATGGATATAGAACTTTACTTATTCCAATAATGTCTATTATTTCCTTTGTATGAAATATTTATTATAGATGTTCCCTGTAGACAGAGTTCTCATAATCCTACGTAGTTATAGAAGTGAAAATATAATTTTATAATACTAGAAATAATTCCCTAATTATAGTAAGATTGAAATAGGTACTATTACCTACTAAATACCAAACCTTATGATAATGGCAAATCTATTGAAAGATAGAGACGCAAAGCTACGGGTCTAACGCTGTAAAAAGTCATGACAGCCGGGTTACCAGAAGGGACTATATAGTTCTTTATTTGCGTCCACTTTATTCACAAAACTAAGTGGATTTTTTGTTTTTCCACTTCTAGGAGCGGTTTATGATGGATATCGTAATATTTTCTTCAGGCTTTATCGTTGGTTCCTTTATTTTATATGTCTATTTCAAATATAAGATAAGAGTGTATAAGGAAAAGTTTGATCATGAGAAAAAGACTTATCAGTTAGTAGAGAGCTCTAAGGATATTATTTATCATTATGAAGTAAAGCCAAATTTTCGATTTCGATATATAAGTCCATCAATTGAGCCTATTCTAGGAGAAGGTCTAATTGAGAAGAGCTACGAAAACCCATATTATTGCTTTGAACATATACATCCAGATGATTATCCGATTCTTTACAATAAAATTCATGGTGCAATTGATTTCAGCAAAGCTCTTATTCAACGCTGGAGAAATCAAGAAGGTGAATATATCTGGTTTGAGGAATATGTAACTCCCATTTATGAAAATGATAAATTAGTAGCAATTAAGGGAGTGATGAGAAATATTACGGAACAAATCATGCTTCAAAAAGAGTTAGAATATCAACTTACTCATGATTACCTCACAGGTGTATATAACAGAAGATATTATGCCGAGAAATTTGACCTTTTCAACAACTATGAGAACTCCGCTATTTCAATTATTATCTGTGATTTAGATGAGCTAAAACAAACGAATGATCAGTTTGGACATAAAATTGGCGATCAATTGATCATGTCTACTGCGGAAATCCTAAATTCCTTTTCTAAGGAAGATGTGATCGTTTCACGATTAGGAGGAGATGAGTTCGCCGTTATCATAATTGGAAAACTAGTAAATCCGGTTCAGCTAATGGAAGAGATTATTGTTAAAATAGAAGAATTTAATCAGACTAGTAATGAAATCGATATAAAGGTATCGATGGGATTGGCAAGTACCAATCAATCGATTGGAAATATGGACGATCTTTTCATAAAAGCTGATAAGAATATGTATAAGAATAAAAATTTGAAAAAAGTAACTCTATAAAAAGCCTGGAAAAATTTCCAGGCTTTTTTTGTTACTAAAAGGTTATCAAACTTGTTTCGAGAATATTGTATATAAGAAAGACTGAGGAAAGGAGTAAGCGGTGATGAATCAACTGAATAGGTACCATGACTTGACCCAGTTTAAACAGGATGTAACAAACTTTCTAGAAAAATATGAAGTAGAAAATAATTTGATTTTAGGGATTCTTACTTCTATAACGGAAATACCTTTATTTATGGCAACTGTTACAAGAGAAAATAAAATTGTATTGGTGATGCTTCAAACCCATCCAGTACAAGTCATCCTTTCAAAACATCTTATTTTTGAACAGGATGACATTAAAAAGCTTGCTCAAGGCTTAGTTCTTGAATATCCCGATATTCCAGGCTTGATTGGAGAAAAACAACTGACAGTCGAGTTAGCAAAACATATTGAATTCTTTAAGGGAGTTCAATCTAAAGTGAAAATGAACTGGAACAAGTGAAGAAACAAGCAGATGGTAATGGAGTGCTGTTACTTGCTGGTATAGAGCATCTAGCGATAATTAAGAATTGGGTATACTTGTTTTGTGAAGAAGTGGATATGGCAGTATCGAGTGAAGAGGCAGAGGTAAAAGCAATGGAGCTTATTAATCAAAAGAAGATTTTTATATTGGAAAAAGAGGGTAGAATTGTATCAATGGCAGCTGCTACTCGGCCAACAAAGAACAATATAACAGTTAATTTTGTCTTCACTCCAATGAATGAACGTAAAAAAGGCTTTGCATCCAACTGTGTTTCATCTCTCTCAGCTTTGCTATTAGCCAAAGGCTATCAAACTACTTCCCTTTATACGGATCTAGCAAATCCTACTTCTAATAAAATTTATATGGAAATTGGGTACGAGCCAGTGATGGATTCGATTGTTATTCATTTCAATAAGTAAACTGAAATACACCTCCCAACTAATGAGAGGTGTATTTGGCTACTATCTAGTCGCTAGTGGAATGTTTGTAGTATTAATCGAGTGAGATCCCTTCTTTTTAGAAGCCGTACTTTTAGCTGCAATCTCGTTTTTATAATAACTAATTATTTTTGAGGTAATCGCGATCGATAAGACTGAACAAAGTCCTTTTACAATTCCTACAGCAAAAATACCAGAAAGAACCACTAAGAAATCAAAAATAAAGGTTGTCATCCCGGGGTTGAAATTATATCTTTTCTGTAAAAAGAGGGCAAGGATATTGGAGCCACCTAATGATGAACCATTCATAAATAAAATGGAAAGACCAATACCGCATATTGCCCCACCGAGTACGGCGCCTAATAACATTGGAATGGTGAAATCAGGGAGCCATTGGTCAACAATTGTAAATAGGGACAAAATCGAGACCGATACAATGGTCGAGACGGTAAACTTCCACCCCATTCTTACAAAGGAAAAGATATAAAAGGGGATATTTATGATAAAGAATACAACTGAAAAGGGAAGATTGGTCAGATACGAGGCACTTAACGAAAGGCCTGCGGTTCCTCCAGTTACAATATTAGAATGCTTTAGGACGATTACACCTACACTCGTTAAAAAACACCCAATTAAGATAAGGCTTAATTTTTTCAAGAAGCTATCACCTGCTTAATGTTATACTTACTATTATAATACGGTAAGTAGAAGAATGATTTGTATACCATATTGAATAGAATAGATTGTCTACCTATTCAAATTGAAGTAATATTGCTTGTATGATATTCAAATTGAAAAGGAAGAGCTTATATGGATGCTGTCGATATAAAAATGCTTGAATTATTGCAAAAATATGGACGAATCACCATTAGTGATTTATCGAATGAATTGGCATTAAGCCGACCGAGTGTATCGGAACGTCTTCATCGTCTCCAGGAAAAAGGGGTTATCGAAGAGTTTACTGCAAGAGTTTCTTTACCAGCAGTTGGTCGAGACATTATGCTTATTATTCAAGTAAGTGGATTAAAAGTGTCTCCACAAGAATTTGAGGCATTAATAAAAGAGGAAGAAGAAATTATTGAGTGTCATAGAGTAACAGGGGAAGTGAGCTACTTTCTAAAAGCGGCCGTTTCAAGTATGAATAGAATGAGGCTGTTAATTGATCGTCTAATTCCCTTTGGTAATATCAATACGTCAACAGTGTTAGGCTCACCTATCCCTTTCAGCTATATATTGCCAATAAAAGAGGACACTGAAAAAGGATGATGCAAATGTATTTAACAGTAAAAGAAACAGCAGAGTATTTATCAACGACCGAGGGATATATTGAAAATCTCATTCTCCAAAGAAAGATACGAGCAATCTATGATGGAGAGCAATACCTAATTTATAAGGAACAATTTAATACACATCTAGATCAAGTAGAAAAGTATAAAAAGCTTGTGGAGGAAATTCTGAATGAACCGATTCCAGATGATCTTGATGTAAAAGATGAAGACTAGAATTCTACCCTACAACTTAAGTAGTAGAGAAATAATCATTTAGTGCAATAGAAAAATTGGCAGAAATTTGTCATAATAATCAAAACAAACTCCTGTATAGAGTTTGAAAAACCCCAGTATTGGTCAGTGGCCATCCCATTAGACTAGTCTGGGTATTTTTTTAATCATGATATTTAGCTTTTTATTTTTGTAAATAAAAGCTAAAATTTAGATAACTGAATAATCGGGAAGAGAGAGGGAATGTGTATGTCTTTTCTGCAAAAGCGAGAGAGGAATTCAAGATTTTTTTTACTATTAATCTCTTTAGTGGGATGGGCAATTGTTTTGCACTCAGTGACCTTATTAGAGTTTCCTCATGATCCCGTCATTTTAATTGTATTAGCCATGTTTTTATGTGTTAGTGAGTACTTTCCAATTCCTGTTTGGAAGGGCTTCACGACGATTACGTTTCCGGTTGTATATGTCGTCTACATACTCTATGGATTACCATTTGCTCTTTTGATTTACGCTATCGCAGTTCTAAGCTCTAATATTCTTTATCGTCGTCCTTTACGTACGGTACTGTTTAATCCTGCACAGCTAGTCATTAGCTTTTTTGTTGCAGAATTGGTTTTTTCATATTTGATGCCTTATTTACAACTACAGGGAATGATTTTTGGCATCGTTAAATTTATTATTATGCTTAGTGTGTATTATTTAATTACGAATGTACTTGTTGATCTCGTTTTATTAATACGTCCACAACCCTATCCACTTAAGCTTTGGAAGCAAAAAATATTAATTGAATTGAATAGTGCGCTTATTTCACTCGTTTATGTTGTTTTGTTTTATTTTTTAGAGAGTCAAAATCATGGAGAAATTGGTGTCATTACATACTTTTTCTTTTTTTCACCCTTAATTGGTTTATCGTTGTTAAGCTCCGCTATGACAAAGCTTAAAAGGGAAAAACAACGATTGAATGCGTTATTTTCAATAACTTCTGAGCTAAACCAAATGCTCCCAGAAAAAGGGTGGTTGTCTACATTAAAAACAAGATTTAAAGAATTTATCAATGTAGATGCCTGTGTGCTTTGGATAAAAGAAGATGGGATGTGGCAACGCCACTTTTATGATGGACATGTTGAAACTGAAAAAAGGATTTCAGCTAGTGTCCTTGAACAGTTAGATGGAATGAAAAAGCCGATCACATTTTCAGACCGAAAAAAAGGTGGAGGAATCATGGACGAGTGCTTCCAAGATGACATAAAATCAATTCTTTATTGTCCTCTCGTCATTGAAACTGAAACGGTTGGGATGTTTATCCTTGGTAGGAGTAGAACGCAAAGCTTTGAAGAAGAAGATATAAGGTCAATCGCAACTCTAGCCAACCAGCTTGCCGTTGTGATTAAAACAAGATTGCTTTTTTCAGAGCAAGAGAAAAGAATTATTTTGGAGGAACGAAACCGCATTGCCCGTGATATACATGATGGTGTTGCCCAAACGTTGGCTGGGGCAATCATGAAGCTAGATACAGCAGAAAAAAGATTTAGGAAGCAACCTGAAGAAACGATGAAACTAGTCAATGAAAGTGTGAATAAGCTTCGAGTAAGTCTAAAGGAAGTTAGGGACTCAATTTATGCTTTACGTCCATACCCAACTGAACGAGTTGGTCTTACCCTTGCCATTGAAAAGCGGATCGAGATTGCTCAAAATGAGTTTAACCAAGACATCCATTTTGAAATACGAGGTAATGAAGTACATCTTAGTTCGATGGTGGAGAAGGTATTGTTTGATACGTTTCAAGAGAGCTTACAAAATAGTCTAAAGCATGCAAAGGCTAGTAAAATTGAAATCTTATTAAGCTATCAATCTGAACATATTTTACTGAAAATCAAGGATGATGGGGTAGGATTCTCCTTGTATCAAGCCATGTTAAAGGCGCGAAATCAACCTCACTTTGGGATTCTACAAATGAATGATGCAGCTGAAACCATTAATGCTTCACTTCAAATTGATAGTAAAGAACAGGCAGGAACAGAAATATCATTAATTGTACCAAAAATGGGATTCGAAGGGGGAAATACAGTTGATCAAGCTTATGCTAGTGGATGACCATGCGGTTTTAAGAGATGGTCTAAAGACAATTTTAGAAATTGAACATGATATTGAAGTAATTGGTGAAGCTGTTTCAGGTGACGATGCCCTTAATAAAGTGCCTTTGTT
>JBEQAC010000063.1:0-15229 GCA_041640535.1 Bacillaceae bacterium | reverse complement strand
TTGTCACAGTTAATTAACAAATGCTAGAATAAAAGTATAATATAGATTAAGGCTGTTTTCGTAAACTTTGTTGCTTTTTAAATAAGGTAGGTTGATTTGCACTCCAGGTGTGCTTTCCGCGGGGCAGATGATGAGCCTCCTTGTGCCTACGGGGTCTCATCCTTCCTGCAGATCCCGCAGGAGTCACACACTTTCCGTTCCAATCAAGTGAGCCTCATCTAATTAAAGTTAATTCATTTTAAAAACAACAATCTTTTAGTAAACAACCTAGATTAAAGAGGAGAGGTAATATGATCAATGCATACATAAAACTAGTTTCTGAATCAACAACACAAATCATAACTCTTGAAGAGGTAAAGCAATTATTTGACTATTATAAAAACATCACTTCAAAAACTGGTGCACAATTAAACTGGGAATACTCCGATCATGCTTTTCCCTATGATATTAGCGAATTTAAAGAAGATTATTTTCTGTTAACCTCCCAAGACTCAAGATATAATACCATTATCGTTGGAGTAGGAAAAGAGACAGATGATAACACTGAAGAACAACAACAATACTTTATCCAAGTTTCTTTACCCTCTCAATCAACCCATGGAGATAAAGGGAAGGCAAATGAATTTTGTAAATTCGTAGCCAAGAAATTAGAAGGAGAACTACACCTTTTTAACGGTAGAATTATGTACTATTATAAGCGAAAGTAAAGGCTCCATAAATAGGATTGATACTTTTTCATAAATAATACACATTCATTTTTCACCATACCTAGAAGCTTTTAATTAGATATGGATCAATGATCTCATATCCTTTTTCTTTAAGTCCTTTTACGATGTCGGAAAGGGCTTTTTTTGTCCATTCTCTATCATGCAAAAGAATATTTGCTCCATTAATTAAGTGTGGGGAATTTACCATTATTTCAGATAGTGTATCCTTTGTTTGATACTTCTCCTCCCAGTCATAACCATAAGTCCAATTCATGACAATCATATTTTCTTTCTTGGCTACAGCTAAACTTTCTTTCGTATTTATACCAAAAGGTGCTCTGAAGAAAACCGGCTTTTCACCAATAATATTTTCAATTTGCATATTTAAATCTATAATTTCCCTTTTCGCTTGCTTAACATCTAGTTGGTTCAGTTTGTAATGATTCATTGTATGATTTCCAATCATATGCCCTAATCTATGAATCGTTCTTAAGTCTTCTTTTCCAGTTTTTGATTGGATGAAATGTCCGTTTACAAAAAAAATCGCTTTTACATCCATTTCAGTTAGTATCCTTGCCATTTCAACTCCATACTTATCAGGAGCATCATCAATAGTTAGTAGGACAATTCTCTTGTTTGCTTCAGAGGTCGGTTCAATCCTCCAATCTTTAGAATTGACTTGATACATGTTGATATATTTCTTAATACTTTCCTTTTTCAAGTTCTCCTTTGAAGGGATTTTTGAATGGATATCAACTCCTTTATACTGACTTCGGACGATCTCACCATCTTTCATTTCTTGTTGGCTACAACCTGTAATTAAAAAAATATTAATATATACAAAAAGTAAAAATATTAACTTCATTCTACTCCTCCTATAATAAGGCAAATGATTTTAGATGTTTATAGGATAAGTAAAACAAGAAAATTTTATTTATTTTTCCTTATTTATGCTATTAAGAGTGACGAACGACCTATACTAAGAAATTCCAGAACAATCTTTGACATGTAAAAAATACAAGTAATGTAAGTATGGTTGTACAAATTGATTGTTTTCTTGATAATCCAATTTTACTTGCAGCAAGAAATGCAAAATAACTAAATATTAGTAGAAGAATTATTTTTGATTTAAACCCATCATACTTTGCTACCCATTCAACAATTGAATACAGACTCCAAATCAGTACTTGGATAATAATCACTGTATATTTTTTCATCATATAAGCTCTCCTCAAAAAAGAACTGTTTGTAATATGTATGCATTATTTTACGGGACTATTTTTCATTTGTGTAACAAATATATAACAATGAAACGAAATCTTTCGATACATGATAAAATTGTTCATATAATTTGTCGACATTTCAAATGAAAGAAGTGAACGATGTTTTGAAAACAATAGTAGTGCTTATATTATTATCATCCATCCTTTCTTCCTGCCAACTTGGGATGCAAAAACCACCGGAAGTTCTTATAAGTGATTCTGAAAAACAATTAATGTTTTTCTCTGATGAAGAGAACTTACATAATGAGGCAAATTATTATGATGCATTACTTGAACTAAAAAAAGAATATCCTGAAGAGATATCTAACATGAAAGTGATTCCTCTAAAAGAAAACAACCGTTATTCTCATTTTAATATTCAATCATACCCAACATTATTAATAATTGAAAATAATATAATTATTGAACAAATAGATGGTATGAATCAAACTGAATTGATCATTAGCACGATTGAAAATGCTTTATCCAATAAAAAGAAGTCGCCATAAGTGACGAGTTCTTTTTATTGATTATTTTACAATATGAATTGGACTTCCAATTGCAACTTCAGCAGCTTCCATTGTAATTTCCCCTAAAGTTGGATGAGCATGAATTGTCATTGCAATATCTTCAGCCGTCATACCAGCTTCAATCGCAAGGCCTAATTCAGCAATCATATCAGACGCACTTGGACCAGCAATTTGAGCACCAATAACAAGGCCATCTTCTTTACGAGTAACTAATTTTAAGAAACCGTCTGTGGCATTAAGTGCAAGTGCACGTCCATTTGCACCAAATGGAAATTTAGCTGCAACAACATCGATACCTGCATCCTTTGCCTCTTTTTCACTATAGCCTACAGATGCTAATTCTGGATCAGAAAACACCACTGCAGGAATTCCATGATAGTCAATCTCAGAAGCATGTCCTGCGATTGCTTCAGCTGCAATTTTCGCTTCATATGATGCTTTATGAGCTAAAGGAGGACCTGGTACTATATCTCCAATCGCATAAATATTACTAATATTTGTACGACATTGTTTATCAATTTTAATAACACCACGATCTAAAAACTCAATACCGACTTGTTCTAAACCTAGCTCATCAGTATTAGGTTTTCTTCCTACTGTAACTAGAACATAATCTGCATCAATTTTTTGTTCTTCACCCTTAGCTTCAAATGTTACTGTAACACCATCGGCATTTTCTTGAACACCTTTTGCAAGTGCATTTGTAAAGATTTCTACACCTTTTTGTTTAAGTTTTCTTTTAACGATAGAACTCATTTGTTTTTCAAAACCTGAAAGAATTTCATCTGCTCCTTCAAGGATAACAACCTCAGTTCCAAAATTAGCATAGGCTGTACCAAGCTCTGTTCCAATATAACCTCCACCAATAACTACGAGCTTTTTAGGAATTTCAGGTAGATTTAAAGCCCCCGTAGAATCAAGAACCCGATTGCTGTATTTAAAAGTTGGAATTTCAATCGGTCTAGAGCCAGTTGCGATAATCGCATTTTTGAACTTATACGTTTGTGCAGAGTTTTCATCCATTACACGAACAGTATTTGTATCAACGAAGTACGCTTCACCTTTTACAATGTCAACTTTATTTCCTTTGAGTAATCCTTCTACTCCGCCAGTAAGTTTGCCAACTACACTTGCTTTCCAAGCCTGTACTTTACTAAAATCAACCTTAACATTTTCCGCAGTTATCCCCATGTCAGAAGAATGTAACGCATGCTCATAACGATGTCCTGCAGCAATTAAAGCCTTTGAAGGAATACAACCAACGTTAAGACATACACCACCAAGATTGTTTTTTTCTACAATAGTAACCTTTTGCCCTAATTGAGACGCACGGATAGCCGCAACATATCCCCCAGGACCTGCACCGATGACAAGTGTATCAGTTTCGATTGGAAAATCTCCTACTACCATTTGTTACGCCTCCATTATTAATAATTGTGGATCATTCAATAAACGCTTAATGTGGTTTAGGGCATTTTGAGCTGTTGCACCGTCAATTAAACGATGGTCAAAGCTTAAAGAAAGTGCTAATACCGGAGCAATAACAATCTCCCCATTTTTAACCACTGGTTTTTCAGCGATACGACCGATACCAAGAATTGCAACCTCAGGATGATTAATAACAGGAGTAAACCATTGACCACCTGCTGAACCGATGTTTGTGATTGTACAAGATGCACCTTTCATTTCGTCCGGAGCTAATTTGCCATCTCGTGCTTTTGTAGCAAGCTCATTAATTTCTGATGAGATATTGAAGATTGATTTTCTGTCAGCATCCTTGACAACAGGTACTAATAAACCTTTTTCAGTATCTGCTGCAATTCCAATATTATAATAGTGCTTATGGATGATTTCATCAGTTGCATCATCTAAAGATGTATTTAGTGCAGGGAACTCACGTAAAGCCGACGTTAATGCTTTAACAACATAAGGTAGATATGTTAACTTAATACCTTTGCTAGCTGCAACATCTTTGAACTTCTTACGATTTGCAACAAGTTCTGTTACATCAATTTCATCCATTAAAGTAACATGTGGAGCAGTATGTTTCGAATTAACCATTGCTTTTGCAATGGCTTTACGAATTCCACTCATTTTTTCACGAGTTTCAGGGTATTGTCCTGCTGGAATTGGTTGTTTAGCCGGTGCAGCTGCTTTATCTTCTTTTGCAGAAGGAACTTCTTGGGCTGGTGCTGAAGGTTGTTCAGCAGAAACTGCTGCTGTAGTCCCTCCAGATAGAAACGCCTCAATATCCTCTTTAACTACCCGTCCATTTTTACCAGATCCTTGAATAAGGCGAATCTCCACACCTTTTTCACGAGCGTATTTACGAACAGAAGGCATTGCAATCACTCGCTTAGACTCATCAACCTCTACATTCGTTTGAGCTGCAGTTGGAGATGGTGCTTCCTCTTGCTTCGCTTCTTCCTTTGGTTTTTCCTCATCTTCATGACCTTTAAATACTAGGTTTTCATAACCTGGAGCATCAAAAGTAATTAGTGTGTCTCCTACAATTGCAACTGTTCCTTCTTCAACTAGTACATCAATAACTTTACCCTTTACAGGGGAAGGTATTTCTACAACTGCTTTGTCATTTTGAACTTCACATAAAACATCATCTTCATTAACTTCGTCCCCTGGTTTCACAAACCATTTGACAATTTCACCCTCGTGGATACCTTCACCGATATCTGGAAGTTTAAATTCAAATGCCACGGTCTTCGCCTCCTATTTATGTCGGAATTTATATTCTGTTTTTTGTTATTGAAAGCAAGTTCTCAGTCACATGTTGTTACTGAGAACTCTGAAGTATTGAATTTAATTAAAATTGCAATACTTTTTTAGCCGTTTCAATTACATCTTTATAATTTGGTAGCCATACTGATTCTGCTGCAGTGAAAGCAAATACCGTATCAGGAGCAGTAACACGTAGAACTGGAGCTTCTAAACTAAGAATTGCTCGATCATTAATTTCTGCAACCACGTTTGCTGCAATACCTGCTTGTTTTTGAGCTTCCTGTACAACAATCGCTCTTCCAGTTTTTTCAACCGATGCAATAATTGTCGGGATATCCAATGGAGCAATTGTACGTAAGTCAATCACTTCAGCTGAAACACCTTCTTTTTCTAATTCCTCTGCCGCTTTCAAGCACTCATGTACCATTGCACCGTATGTAACCATGGTTAAATCTGTACCTTCACGTTTGATATCAGCTTTACCAATTTCAATTGTATACTCACCCTCAGGTACTTCTTGACGGAAAGAACGATATAATTTCATATGTTCTAAAAACACGACTGGATCATTATCACGAATAGCGGAAATTAATAATCCTTTTGCATCGTACGGAGTAGATGGGATAATAACTTTTAAACCAGGTTGTTGTGCAACCAGACCTTCTAAACTATCAGCATGAAGTTCTGGTGTATGAACCCCTCCACCAAAAGGTGAACGTATTGTTACTGGAGAATTATAACGACCTCCAGAGCGATAACGCATACGAGCCATTTGGCCATTTAACGAATCAATTACTTCGTACACAAAGCCAAAAAATTGAATCTCCATAACTGGACGGAAGCCTTGTAAACCAAGACCAATTGCAAGACCACCGATACCAGATTCAGCTAGTGGTGTATCAAAAACACGCTCTTCACCGAATTCAGCTTGTAGCCCTTCTGTTGCACGGAACACACCACCGTTGACTCCAACGTCTTCTCCAAAAACTAAGACATTATCATCTTTTTTCATTTCAGTGCGTAACGCATCAGTGATTGCTTGAATCATTGTCATTTGCGCCATGGCTTACTTCGACTCCTTCTCTTTATAAATTTCGTACTGTTCTTGTAGGTTATACGGTAATTCTTCATACATAATTGACATTAAGTCAGTTACTTTTTGTTTTGCAGTCTCATCTGCCTTTTTAATTGCCTCTTTTATTTCCTCTTTAGCTTCTTCAATTACTTTATTTTCTTCTTCTTCATTCCAGATTCCTTTGTTTTCAAGGTATTTACGGAAACGGACAAGTGGATCCTTCTTTTCCCATTCAGTATCTAAATCTGAAGAGCGATAACGAGTTGGATCGTCACCAGCCATTGTATGAGGTCCATATCTATATGTTAAAGTTTCAATCAAAGTAGGACCTTCACCATTAATCGCACGCTCACGAGCATCACGAACAGCAGCATACACTGCTAATGGGTCCATACCATCAACTTGTACTCCCGGTATTCCTGCAGCAGCTGCTTTTTGAGCAATGGTTGTTGCTGCTGATTGTTTTTCAACTGGTGTTGAAATCGCAAAACGGTTGTTTTGGACAACAAAAATCGCAGGCGCTTTATAAGCTCCAGCAAAGTTTATTCCTTCATAGAAATCACCTTGTGATGCCCCACCATCACCAGTATAAGTGATTGCAACTGATTTACTTCCGCGTTTTTTCATACCTAATGCAACACCAGCACATTGAATAATTTGAGCACCAATGATGATTTGAGGTGAAATAACATTTACACCCTCAGGCATTTGGTTTCCATGGAAATGACCACGTGAAAATAAGAATGCTTGATATAACGGCAATCCATGCCATACGATTTGAGGAACATCACGGTATCCTGGTAGGATAAAGTCTTCTTTTTCTAGAGCGAATTGTGATGCTAATTGTGAGGCTTCTTGCCCTGCAGTCGGTGCATAGAAACCTAATCGTCCTTGACGATTTAGAGAAATAGAGCGTTGGTCTAAAATACGAGTAAACACCATACGTCTCATCAGTTCTTTTAATTGATCATCTGTTAAGTCAGGTACTGCATCTTTATTAACAATTTCGCCCTCTTCATTAAGGATTTGCAATGTTGGATATTGTTCTGCAACTTTTTTTAGTTGCTCTTGGCTATCAAAGATTGCTTGTTTTGTTTTAGCCATCTACTGTCACCTCTTCCTTTCTCTTAAGCCGTTTCATTTAAAGAAGTATCATTAAACATCAGAATTAGGTTACCCAAAATTAGTATTTAAAAGACATTTTTTGCGTTACTATACATCAAAGTTTCTGTTCCTTTTGTGACTATGTATGGAAAATGCCCCTTAAATTTATCTGTATTAATAAGTTTTTAAAATCAATTAATACAATGTTTAATTCCTTATCAAGTTTACAACAAGTTAATTTATTACGTCAATCTCTTTGCTTAACCATTTTTCAACTTGTTTATAGTATTAATCCCCTTTACAAATTATCCCATTATTCATCCCCTGTATTAGCACACAACCTCATTCTGTACTACAATACTTTATTTGTATCCTTCTTCCTTTTTGAGAAAAACACAAAAAAGATGAGCTCTTTTAGTTTAGGCTCACCTTTTTCTTAATATTATTTATATGTAACATCTAATCCAGCATTTTTATAAAATGTAATTTTAGCTAAATTATAATTCTCAGTATAATCATTGAATTTTTCATTTGCCGCAATTACTTGATCATAGCTTTCATTAATTAAGTTGATTTGTTCCTGTAGTGGTTCAATGGACAGGTCTTCTTGTTGGAAAAGCTTATATAATTCTTTATCATAAGACACTGCTACTTTATAGCTTTTATATAATTCTTCATAGGAATCATAGCGATTATTCATTAACTCAACCAATGATAACGCTTCTTGTTTTAATGTGTCTTCTTCAAGTTTTTCGATAAGTTCGTGTACTTTTTGAAATTCATTTTTTGAGTTTTGCAAACTTTCATATTCATGATCAATTCGGGAATCTCTTTCTTCTACAATGCCTAAAGCCTGCTCTGATAAGGTTACGATTCGGTCATATTCCTTCATACTTAATGAAATGATTTCATCATATAATTCCTTCTCACTTTTTTCTAATTCTACGAGAGGGTTTTGCTGTTCCTTAAAGGCATCCTCTATCACAACTACTTCTTCAAGAACTGTGTAAATCTCCTCTTGTGGAGTGGGTCCCTTATTACAACCAAATAGAAACATAAATAAACTAAATAATACTACAATAAAAATTTTATTTTTCACGCGATTGGCCCCCTAACCTATTCAATATTACTATAAAAGGTTTACCACCATTTAACAACTGCAAGATATCAAGTAATAGAAATTTTTATCTAGATCCATTCTATTTTCAGTTTTATGCCCTTGTCCTTCTATTTAGAACGAGTGTATTTTTACTACCCTAGAATAGTATTCATAACATTTTATTTCTCTTTTTACGCTGTTGAGACTATAATTTAACTAAGTCATATTTTGTTTTTTAGCACTAAAAAGGAGTGAATTATTTTGATTACGATGGATGATGTTATTCGCGAAGGTCACCCTACCCTTCGTAAAATTGCTGACGAGGTACCATCTCAACCTTCAGAGGAAGATAAGAAAATATTAACTGAGATGATGGAATTCGTCATAAATAGTCAGGATCCAATTCTATCTGAGAAATATGGTCTACGACCTGGTATTGGCATTGCAGCCCCTCAAATTAACATAAGTAAAAGAATGATTGCTGTCCATGTTCATGACAAGCAAGATAAGTTATATAGCTATGCACTATTCAACCCCAAAATAATAAGCCACTCCATTGAACAAAGCTATTTAGTACATGGTGAAGGTTGCTTATCTGTTGATCGTGATATTAAAGGTATCGTACCACGATACGCACGAGTAAAAGTAAAAGGTATGACACTTGACGGAGAGGAAGTTTTAATTAAATTAAGAGGGCTACCAGCCATCGTTTTTCAACATGAAATTGATCATTTAAACGGAATTATGTTCTATGATCATATTGATAAGAAAGAGCCATTAAAAGTACCAGAAAATGCGATTCCAATTGAACTATAAACATCATTGAAAAGATAAGCATCTTATGCTTATCTTTTCTAATATTAATTAATTCTATTTATAGTACTTCTACTAATTTCCCCTTGCTACTCTAATAACACTGTGCGAAATATTCCATTTTTACCCACGAAAATGATTAAAAAAATACCATATAATATAAATGAGTAGATCACATATATAAAATAAAATTTAGTATAGGCATTTTATATAAATTTCCTTCCAACTGATTAAATCAAAAAAAAAAGGAGAAGATGAAACCATGCTTAAAAACCTTCGAAAAAAATTATTAAAGCAATGGAATGACTTATTAAAAAAGAAATACATTGCATAGCCCTTATCACTTGTTTCCCTTAAAATATATATGTTTTGGGCCCTTCAATACTAAAGAAGGGCCTGTTATTTAGATAAAGAAAAAAAGAAAAATACAAAAAACATGAAAAACTTGCTATTTTTTTATATAATAGAAAAAGTGAATCTAACATTCGGAAATTAAGGAGAGATTTGGCAATGATTTTCAAAGTATATTTTCAAGAGTCTGCTAACGAGGTTCCAGTAAGAGAAAAAACAAAAACGGTATTTGTAGAAGCAGACTCAGAGCGTGAAGTTCGGCTTATTTTAAAGGACCGTAATATTAACATTGAATATATACAAAAAGTAGAAAATGCTTTTCTAGAATATGAACAACAGAATGAAGACTATAAAGTATTGGAGAAATGATAACGTATGAAATTTGTTAAGAATGATCAAACAGCAGTTTTTGCCCTAGGGGGACTAGGAGAGATCGGTAAAAACACCTATGGTGTTCAATTTCAGGATGAAATAATCCTCATTGATGCTGGTATAAAGTTTCCTGAAGACGAACTATTAGGAATTGATTATGTAATACCAGATTATAGCTATCTAACAAAGAACGTCGAAAAAATCAAAGGATTATTTATTACTCACGGGCACGAGGACCATATTGGTGGTATTCCATATTTATTAAAAGAGATAAATATACCGATCTATGCTGGAAAGTTAGCAATAGCTTTAATACGAAATAAATTAGAAGAGCACGGACTTTTAAGACAAGCTAAACTAAATGTGATAAAAGAAGATGATATCATTAAGTTTCGTAAAACATCTGTTAGTTTTTATCGAACCACCCATAGTATCCCAGACGCTTTTGGAATTGTTGTTAAAACGCCTCCAGGTCAAGTAGTTCATACTGGTGATTTTAAGTTTGATTTTACTCCAGTTGGTGAGCCTGCTAATTTAACCAAAATGGCTGAAATAGGAAAAGAAGGAGTACTATGTCTTTTATCAGATAGTACGAACGCTGAAAACCCTGAATTTACAATGTCTGAGCGACGAGTTGGTGATAGTATAAACGATATCTTCCGTAAGGTTGAAGGCCGATTAATATTTGCTACGTTTGCATCAAATATTCATCGACTTCAACAAGTGGTTGAAGCAGCTGTTCATAACGGGAGAAAGGTGGCTGTGTTCGGAAGAAGTATGGAGGCCGCTATTGATATTGGACTTGATTTAGGCTATATAAAAGCGCCAAAGGAAACGTTTATTGAGGCATCACAAATTAATCGTCTCCCAACTAATCGTGTCGTTATACTATGTACAGGAAGCCAAGGAGAACCAATGGCCGCTCTGTCAAGAATCGCAAGTGGCACACATCGCCAAATACAAATTATACCTGGAGATACAGTTGTTTTTTCTTCATCACCAATCCCTGGTAATACAATTAGTGTTAGTCGTACAATTAATTTGCTCTATCGTGCAGGTGCAGAAGTTATTCATGGATCATTAAATGATATCCATACTTCTGGGCATGGTGGTCAAGAAGAACAAAAATTAATGCTTCGCTTGATGAAACCAAAATACTTCATGCCAATTCATGGAGAATATCGCATGCAAAAATTACATGCAAAACTTGCCGTCGATTGCGGTGTACAAGATGAAAATTGCTTTATTATGGATAATGGAGATGTTCTAGCACTTAGTGAGAATGAAGCCTCTGTTTCAGGGAAAATCCCTTCTGGAAATGTTTATATTGATGGAAGTGGAATTGGTGATATTGGAAACATCGTATTAAGAGACCGCCGTATATTATCTGAAGAAGGTCTTGTTATCGTTGTTGTAAGCATTAACATGAAAGACTTTAAAATTGCAGCTGGGCCTGATTTGATTTCTCGCGGCTTTGTCTATATGCGTGAATCTGGTGATTTAATTAATGATGCTCAAAACCTAATTTC
Source organism: Bacillaceae bacterium (assembly GCA_041640535.1). Lineage (GTDB taxonomy): Bacteria > Bacillota > Bacilli > Bacillales > Bacillaceae_L > Litchfieldia. The sequence goes on along the minus strand of JBEQAC010000063.1, from coordinate 3,651 downwards.
TAAGCATTTAAGTAAGGTTATGGAAAGACGTACTACACAATGGTCTGAAATTAAGAATGAGATTACAGATACACTTGCTCCATTCTTATATGAAAAAACCAAAAGACGCCCAATGATCTTACCAATTATCATGGAAGTATAAAATAAAAAAAGTGGCCTGCGAAAAATGCATGCCACTTTTTTATTGAATGTCAATCCTCTACAACATTCTTTTCAAATCGATTAATATCTGTATCAGCCCCAATAACGATTAAGATATCACCCTTTAAGATAAGTTCAGTTGCTTGCGGTGATACAATGATATTTTTTCCTCTTTTTATTGCGACGATATTTATACCATATTTAGCCCGTATATCTAGATCTATAAGAGAATAACCATCCATTCTCTGGCTTGCCACAATTTCCATGATACTATGTTCGTCAGATAACTCTAAATAGTCAAGTACGTTATTTGAGATAATATTATGAGCAATTCTTCTCCCCATATCTCTCTCAGGATGTACAATTTGATCCGCACCAATTTTATTTAATACCTTTTCATGGTAATCATTCTGTGCTTTTACAGTAATATGCTTAACTCCTAACTCTTTAAGGATTAAGGTGGTTAATATGCTCGCTTGAATATTATCTCCAATGGCTACAATGACATGATCAAAATTTCTGATTCCTAAACTTTTTAACACCGTTTCATCCGTAGAATCTCCTACAACTGCATGTGAAGCAATAGCTGAGAAACTATTTACTTTATCTTCATCAAGGTCCATAGCCATCACTTCCATGCCTTCCTCACTTAAGGCACGACAAATACTGCCTCCAAATCGGCCAAGTCCGATTACTGCAAATTCCTTTTTCATAGAGATTCCCCCATCTAAAAACCCTTCGATATTCTTGATTGACTACCCATATTCTAGCATAATTAGATAATTTACTGTAGTAAATCATACTAAAAAAGAAGGGATAATCCCTCCTTTTTAAAAACTTTTAGTGTAATATTTAACCCACTTCTAACATTTTGAATTGAGCTTTGACAAGGTGATAATACTCTCCTTGTAAATCCATTAATTCATCATGTGAACCTTGTTCAATAATCTCACCGTGGTCTAATACAAAAATATTATCTGCTTCTCGAATCGTAGATAGCCTATGAGCTATAATGATGGCTGTACGATTTTTTAGTAACCGTTTTAGAGCCTGTTGAATTTTCACTTCAGTCTCAGTATCTATACTTGCAGTTGCTTCATCGAGAATTAGGATTTTGGGATCTGCAAGAAGCGCTCTTGCAAATGATAATAACTGTCTCTCACCAACAGAAAGAATATTCCCTCGTTCCTCAACCTCTGTTTGATACCCATTTGATAACTTTTCAATAAAAGTGTGTGCACCAACAGCTTTTGCAGCTTCAATTACTTCCTCATCGCTTGCATCAGGACGCCCGAACCGAATATTTTCATAAATGGTTCCAGAAAAGATAAATGTATCCTGTAACACTACACTTATTTGTGTACGAACACTTTGCAATGTGACATCTCTAATATCCTTCCCGTCGATTTTAACAGTTCCTGCTGTTGCATCATAAAAACGACTAATTAAGTTTGCAATTGTCGTTTTCCCTGATCCAGTGTGACCAACTAAGGCTACTGTTTGCCCTGCTTCCATCGTAAGCGAAATACCTTTCAATGCTTTACGCTTATCATCATAAGAAAATTCTACTTTATCAAATTCAATTTTACCTTTAATCTCTGTTAATGCTGTTGCATTTTCTTTTTCTGCCACAATCGGCTTTTCATCTAGATATTCGAAAATTCGTTCTGACGATGCCATACCCATTAAAAGTTGGTTGTATACCTGACCTAGACGTGAAATAGGCTCCCAGAACATACCTAGATAGATAGCGAAAGATACAAAGGATCCAATCGTTAGAGAATCATTTAATATTAAAGATGCACCATACCATAATAAGATGACGGTTCCTACTGCATTGGTCATTTCAACAAAAGGACGAAAGATTGCATTTTTTCTTGTTGCATCCTTCCAGCTTTCAAATGTTTCTGTGTTTACACCATCAAAAAACTGCATATTCTCTTTTTCTTGAGTAAATGATTGAGTAACTCTAATTCCTTGAATGCTTTCATTTAAATGTGAATTTAGCTTTGATTGTTTAATCCGAACCGTTTGCCAAGAACGTCTAATTTTCTTCCTTAAGCTCGTGGAGATAAAAAACATAATAGGAAGAATAACCATAATCGCTAAGGCGAGTTCAGGGCTTAAAGTAAATAAAATGATAAAAATCCCGATTAATAATAAAATATCCATTAATAAATTAATAACACCATTCGTGAATAGTTCCTGAAGAGAATTAATGTCATTCATAATTCGAACTAAAATAGAACCAGCTGAACGCTGATCAAAGAAACGATGCGAAAGACTTTGAACATGTGTAAACAAATGTTTTCTTATGTCAAAGATGACATTCTGCCCTAATTGATTCATCCACTTAATTCGAAATACGTTAGCAATATATGAAACTAAATAAAGTGTGGCAATAACAATAACTAACGTTGTAAGAAGACTTGTATCTCGGTTTGCAATTGCATGGTCTAGTGTATAAACCCCTATTAACGCAGGAACAATCAAACGGATTGCTGTTCCTATTATCACTGCTAAAAATGCTAAAGGTAAAAGGTTTTTTGAATATGGTTTCATATAGGACAATAATCGAAACATCTGTTTCCAGTTAAAGGGTTTATCAATTGCTTGATCTGTTGAATAGTGAAAGCGTTCATGTACATTACGCTTCAACTCTTTATTATCACTCATGTTTTCACCTACTTCATCCTGTTTGTGATTGGAGTATTCTCTTTTGATCTTTATATTGGATATCATAAATTCTTCGATATGCTCCATTATTTTGTACGAGTTCTTCATGTTTTCCACGTTCAGCTATATTTCCATTATCCAACACTAAAATTTCGTCTGCATGTTTTAATGACGAGATACGATGGGCAATAATAATTGTTGTACGACCTTTCATTACTTCTTTTAAATCTCTCTGAATATTAAATTCCGTCTCCATATCAACTGCACTTGTTGCATCATCTAAAATTAGAATACTTGGATTAATGCAAATCGCACGCGCAATGGCAATCCGTTGTTTTTGACCACCCGATAAACCCATGCCACGTTCCCCTAGCATTGTGTCATACCCATTTGGAAGCTCCATGATAAATTCATGTGCTTGCGCACGCTTTGCAGCATCAATTATTTGTTCCATTGTAGCATCTGGGCGACCATAAGCAATATTAGCCTTAATTGATGAAGAAAATAAAAATGACTCCTGAAGGACAAATCCGATATTTTTTCTTAGCGTATGTAAAGAATAATCCTTTACATCCCTTCCATCAATGAAAATTTCCCCTTTAATAGGTTCATAGAATCTTGTGATTAATTGAGTAATACTTGTTTTTCCAGAACCCGTTGAACCTATTAAACCAATCACCTTACCTGGCTCGGCTTTAAACGAGATAGATGAAAGCGCAGCTTCGTCTTCGTTCCCATATTTCAATGTAACATCCTGAAACTCTAAATAGCCTTCAAGACGTTCTTTTTCAATAGCATTAGGTCGATTGGATATTTCCTCTTCAGCTTCTAATA
>JBEQAC010000062.1:0-15253 GCA_041640535.1 Bacillaceae bacterium | reverse complement strand
TCGGTTATTCAATTTTATATCCAACGCTTTAGAGCAGTAAAAGAAACATTTCATCGTTATGATCAAGACTTAATCAATGCATTTGTACAGTTTGAGCGATTAGGAAAAATTGAATGCATTACGACAGCTGCTTCACATGCTTTTTTACCGTATCTTACAACTGAACAAGGATTAAAAGCCCAAATTTCAGAGGCGCTTCACTGTTTTAAACGTTATTTTGGAAAGATGCCTCAAGGATTTTGGTTACCAGAATGCGGCTATTCACCAGAAATAGATCTTATGTTATCTAAGGAAGGGATTTCCTATACCTTTGTGGAGGAGCATGCACTTTTACATGCAAAACCAGCGCCATCTAAAGGAATAGGGGCTCCAATAAAATCTCCTAATGGAGTGGTGCTTTTTCCTAGAAATAAAGAATTATCAAACAAAATTTGGAACTCAACATTCGGTTACCCTGGTGATTTAGATTATCGGGAGTTTTATCGTGATATTGGGTATGATCGTGATTATCATTACATCAAACCATTTTTACCTGAGGGAATTCGAGTAGACACTGGGTTAAAGTATTTCAAGATTACGGGGTTAGAACAAAAACATTATTATCGTCGGAAATGGGCAGAAGCAAAAATTTGTCAGCATGCGGAGGATTTTTCAAGATGTCTTGAAAACGAGCTTGTCAATAATGGCAAACAATCCTACCCGCCATATTCACTTGTGTTACCATTTGATGCTGAGTTGTTTGGCCATTGGTGGTTTGAAGGACCTGAATGGCTACAAAAAATTCTAAGTACACACCAAAGAAAGATCGAATTTATTACAGGCTCAGAATATGTAACAAGGCATCGAATGGACCTTGAGACATGTCATGTGTCGTTTTCTTCATGGGGACGAAATGGGTATGGTGAAGTTTGGCTAAATGAAAAAAATGAGTGGATCTACAGACATGCACACCGTCTTGAGAAAGAACTAATAAAGGCGATTGACCATTATAAAGATGGAAATGAGTTAGAGATTTTAACGCTGAAGCAAATGGTGAGGGAATGGTTATTGCTCACAAGTAGTGATTGGGCTTTTATGTTAGATAAAGGCCAATGTGAAACCTATGCTATTACTCGAATCGAGGAGCATATCACCAACTTTATGACTCTGAAAAATCATTTATACTCAGGAACGATCACGAGTTATAAGCTATTAAAAATGGAGATACGCAATCCATTTTTAACAGAAATACATCTTTCGAACTTTTGTTCAAGCTATATTGAAGAAGTGAAAGAAGTTTCACATGACAATAGTAGAAGTGGACTCGATATTTTAATGTTATCATGGGAATTCCCTCCATTAGTTATAGGTGGTTTATCACGACATGTTTTTGATTTATCGAGAGCATTCGTAAAAGAAGGGCATAAAGTAACAGTATTAACCTCTTTTGTTGAGGGGGAGCCAGAGTTTGAAGAAATTCAAGGTGTTGGGGTATACCGTGTTCAATGCCTTCAACCACATGCCACTGAATTCTTAGACTGGATCGGCAGCTTAAATATGGCGTTAACGATAAAGGCAGTTGAGTTAGCAGATGAAAAAAACTTCGATATTATTCACGCCCATGATTGGCTAGTGGCCATTTCGGCTATAACATTAAAGAATCGCTTGAAAAAGCCTTTAATTTCAACTATACATGCAACCGAGTATGGAAGAAATAATGGAATATATACAGAGCTTCAACAAAAAATTCATGACAAGGAGGGAGAGTTAACGAGCAAATCTGATGCCATTATTGTTTGTAGTGATTACATGGAAGAAGAGGTTATTAGGTTATTCAATCTTGAACCACAGAAGGTAAATGTTTTTCCAAATGGGGTAGACCCATCCATGATTAAAGCTGAAGAAAGAAATATTCCTGTCATGTCAGACTACAAAGAGAATTACAGTCATATTGTCTTCTCTGTAGGAAGGATTGTTCAGGAAAAGGGGTTTGAAACTGTCATTGAAGCAGCCCCAATCATTCTAAAGGAATATCCACAGGTGTTATTTTTAATTGCTGGGAAGGGACCGATGTTACATTCTTATCAGCAAAAAGTGATGGAGCTAGGGTTAGACAAGAACATCATTTTTGTTGGTTACATTAGTGATGAAGAAAGAAATATGTATTTTCATGAATGTGATATTACTCTGTTCCCAAGTCTTTATGAACCATTTGGAATTGTTGCCTTAGAAGGAATGGCTGCAGGAAAACCAACGATTGTGTCAGAAACAGGGGGGCTAAAGGATCTTGTTATTCACGGGAAAACAGGGTTAAGGATGATTCCTGGAAATAAAGAGAGTCTTGCTTCTCGTGTACTTCTTTTGTTACGAAATGAACATCTTGCACGTGAGATTGGGAAAAATGGACAGCACTCAGTGATAACCACGTACAGCTGGGAGAAAATCGCTAGGGATACAAGTCGATTGTTTAAGGAGATACTAAACATACCAATAAATGTAAGGGGATGATAGCATGAAAGGTGTTATCATGGCCGGAGGTAAAGGTACGAGGTTACGTCCATTAACATATCACATTCCAAAACCAATGGTACCATTGCTTCAAACGCCAGTAATGGAATATATTATCGAGCATCTAAAAAATCACGGAATTTATGAAATCGCAGTAACCACTGGTTATTTGGGAGATGACATAAAGCGTTATTTCGGTGATGGGAGCTTATGGGATATAAAATTAACCTATTTTGATGAAATCTCACCACTAGGCACAGCGGGAAGTGTGAAAAATGCAGAAGCGTTCCTAGATGAACCTTTTGTCATTATTAGTGGAGATGTGTTAACTGATATCAATTTGACAGAGGCAATTGCCTTTCATGAAAACAAATGTGCGGCACTGACAATCATGATGAAAAAGGTAAGCAATCCATTTGGTTATGGGATTCTTTCGACAAACCATGAAGGAAGAGTCAGTCAGTTTCTGGAGAAACCAAAGAGGGAAGAAGTGTTCAGCACCTATATAAACACTGGAATTTACATTGTCGATCCTAAAATCTTTCATTTCATTCCTGCAGGTGAATTTTTCGATTTTAGTAAAGATCTATTTCCGAGGCTATTGGCTCAAGATGAGGGAGTATACGGATATTTAGCCGATGGTTATTGGTCTGATATCGGTACATTACCTCAATATCAGCAAACACGTGTCGATATGTTAAATCAAAGAGTAAAAATCCAACTCCATCAAAAAAAGGCAAAAAAGACATTTACTTAATGGACGAAAAGCAGGATAATAGGTTACAGAAATTATCCTAAAAAATAAACTGGAATTTCTACAAAAGAAGTGATATGATAGATAAGTCTGATTTAAGCTTTTTATGTTTGGAGGGAAATTAAGATGCGTGTAAAAATCACTTTAGCTTGCACAGAAACTGGCGATCGTAATTACATTACTACTAAAAATAAACGTAATAACCCAGATCGTATCGAGTTGAAAAAATATAGCCCAAGATTAAAAAAAGTAACAGTACATCGCGAAACAAAGTAAGCAGTAGGAATGAATTTCCTACTGTTTTTTTTATTGTTTTATTGGGGAGCTTTCTTTCTGCAATAGGGCAAGCATATATTATAATAGAAACAGTGTGCTAAGTGGAGCGAAGGAGGAGTAGAGGATGCTTGAGAAGGAGCAATTACGTAAAAGTTTAAGAGAAAAATTAAATCAAATAAATAATAATACATATGAAAGATGGTCCTCACAAATTGCCGAACATGTTTTTCGAACGAAAGAATGGAAGCAAGCCAGTACCATTGGGATTACAATTTCTACAAAAAGAGAAGTGGACACAAAAAGAATCATTGAACGAGCTTGGGCTGAAAATAAAACCGTTTGTGTCCCACGATGCATCCCAACAACTAAAAAAATGGAGTTTCGCCAAATCACAAATTTTAACCAGCTAGAAGTCGTTTACTTTTCTTTACAGGAGCCGATTGTCGAAAAAACAGAAAGGATCGAACAAAGTGACATTCAATTATTGTTTGTTCCAGGATTAGGTTTCTCAAAGAACGGGTATCGGATAGGGCAAGGTGGGGGATATTATGACCGATATTTAATTACCTTCACAGGAAAAACTGTTAGTTTAGCTTTCTCATTTCAGCTTTTAGATCGTGTACCTACTGAAGAATTTGATTTACCTGTTCAGAAAATTGTCACGGAAGAACAGGTGATGAGTTGCCATGATTAATCATCTATTTATTCAATTTATCGGCATCCTAATTGTCGCCTATAGTGGGAATCGCTTGAAATCACTTACAACCTCGGGTGCATTGGCAACAGTTCTAGTAGGGTCCGCAGTCTCCATTGGCTTTGGATATCGTGGATTATTATTATTAGGATTGTTTTTCGCATCCTCGAGCCTTTGGAGTAAATTCAAAAAAGAGAAAAAAGGCTACCTTGAAAATAAAGTTCAAAAAGGGGAGCAGAGAGATTATGTCCAAGTATTTGCAAATGGTGGTGTTCCTGCCATTGTCAGTATCGCAAATCTTTATTTGCCCCATGAACTTTGGTTGTATATCTTTATAGGAGCCATTTGTTCAGCAAATGCAGATACATGGGCGTCTGAAATTGGTTCTCTAAGTAAAAAAGCACCAATTCTTATCACAACTCTGAGAAGAGTAGAAGCTGGAACATCAGGCGCCATCTCAAGCTTAGGAACCATGGCTGCTTTAGGCGGATCCATCTTAATTGCGGTTTCATCCCTATTATTATGGAATCAACTTCCAATTCATGCTATTCTATTTTTAGCAATTATAGGTTTTATTGGAAATTTTTTGGATACGATATTGGGTGCTTTAGTACAAGTGAAATATGTTTGTTCTGTTTGTAAAATTGAAACGGAAAAAACGGACCATTGTGGAAGGAACACGAACTACTTAAAGGGCCTAAGATTTTGTAATAACGATTTCATTAATTTCGCATCCATCATCATTGCGTCGGTGCTTGGTGGAGTATTCTTAATCGCTTAAAGGAAGCGACAAAAAGTAAAGGTGGAGATCGTATGGCAAATGGTATTAACCGCGTAGCATTAATTGGAACAGGTTTTGTTGGATCAAGCTATGCTTTTGCATTGATTAATCAAGGTGTGACAGAAGAACTTGTCTTGATTGATTTGAATAAAGAAAAAGCAGAAGGTGATGCCATGGATTTAAGTCATGGTTTAGCTTTTGCTCCATCTGCGACAAGAATTTGGTTTGGGGATTATCAAGACTGTGAATCAGCGGATATCGTTGTTCTAACAGCGGGTGCGAACCAAAAGCCTGGGGAGACAAGACTTGATTTAGTAGAAAAAAATGCGAAAATTTTTAAAACTATCATTGATCAGGTTATGGCAAGTGGCTTTAATGGGATTTTTATTGTAGCGACAAATCCAGTCGATGTTTTATCCTATGCAACATGGAAATATTCAGGGCTACCGAAAGAAAGAGTGATTGGTTCAGGGACGATCTTAGACACAGCTCGCTTCCGTTTCTTATTAGGCGATTACTTTAAAGTGGATACTCGTAATGTTCATGCCTATATCATAGGTGAGCACGGAGATACCGAGCTACCGGTATGGAGCCACTCAGATATCGGTGGAAGGCCAATCCTAGATATTGTCAATGGCAGTGATGACTACCATATTGAAGACCTTGAATCCATTTTTATGAATGTCCGTGATGCAGCTTATCATATCATCGAACGCAAAGGCGCGACCTATTACGGTATCGCAATGGGATTAGTCCGTCTAACAAAAGCCATTTTACAAAATGAAAATTCTGTCCTCACTGTCTCTGCCTATCTAGAAGGTGAATATGGAACGAAAGATGTCTATATTGGAGTACCGGCTATCGTTAATCGGAACGGAATTAGAGAAGTCATTCAGCAGGATTTAAATGAATCAGAAAAAGTAAAATTTGCCCATTCTGTAAAAGTGTTAAAAGAAACAATTTCGCCCATCTTTCATGCTAAAAAAGAATAAATCAAACTTGGAGATACTCACTTTGAGAGTTCTCCTTTTTTCTTGGATAAAAACTCGTGAATCATCGAAAAATAGCAATAGGAGGGATCAACATGATAAATGGATTAACTCGACTCGTATTCTTTATTGCTTCAATCTATGGTATTTACAAATATCGTTATCGAATTATGAATAATGTATTAGGGAATTCGCAGATTCGAAAATGGGTCATTGTATTAGGAATGAACATTCCATTTCTGCGTAACCGTATGATGAATCAGGCATTTCGCTAAAAATTTCTAAATGAAGATGAGGCTGACCTCACACAGTTGGGGTATCTGGTACTAGACAATCAATGTCGCCAGGTACGACAAGGTCTGCCTCTTCTTCTTTTTTAAGAGGGATGAACATGAAATGGGATCTCGTTTGTTTTGATTTAGATAACACTTTATTTGATTATGAAAAAACTTTTCAACAAACTATGGAACATTGCTTTGAAACCATCATTCAAAAGAAGGACTACTTCATAAGGAGTGAAGATTGGTTCAAAGTGTTTAAGAAATATTGCGACCGTGACTGGATTTATTACGAAACAATGGAGTGGTCGAAGCAAGAATATAAACGAACTCGCTACCTTGATACGATGAGCGAGTTGAATCTAGTTGCAACTGAAGAAGATGCTGACCTCCTTCAGTGTTTATTCAATAAAAACGTCCATAAGTTTGTCGTTCCATATAAAGGAATGCCGTCACTATTAGCTTCACTTCAAACAGAGTTACATGGAAAATTAGCTATCATAACAAATGGAATGAGTGAGGTTCAGCGTTTAAAAATTCAAAGCCTACAGCTTGATTCTTATTTTCCAGAGCATTCCATCATTATTTCTGATGAAATTGGATGTGGAAAGCCTGATAAAAAGATTTTTTTATTTGCAAAAAACAAATTAGCCCCCGATTCAACACGCTGTCTTTATATTGGTGATTCATGGGAACTAGATGTGCTCGGAGCAAAAGCAGCAAATTGGGAAGCGATTTATTTTAATACAAGAGACATAGATCCACCTGAAATAGATACCAGTATTCCTATCATACATTCAATTAAAGAAATGCATTCCTTTCTTTTTACAGACAAGTCGAAATCATAGTATAGTTAACTTAAGGCTGTTTTCTAAAAGATTGTTGTTTTTAAAACGAATTAGATGGAGCATGTTGATTGGAACGGAAAGCACACACCTGGAGTGCAAATCAACATACTTTAGTTAAATAGCACTAAACTTAACAAGGAGTTGTGGAGGGAGGGGCGAATGATGGTATTTCGGCAGGATTATCTTTATTGGAAAACGATTCAGCATTTAGTTGTCAATCACCAATTCCGCATGGTTCAGCTATCTCAAAACGAGAACGAGGTTTGGCTTGAATCATCTAAGCGAAGTGGTCCAGCTTTAGTAAGAATTCTCCGTTATGATCTGGACTGGGGAAATTGGCTACAACGCGACATGGAACAGACATGGGCACGTGTAGAAGAAGTACGAAAAAAACAATATAAACGAAAAATTGAGGCGATTAACCTTTATGTTTCGACCTACCCACCAGTGGATGAATGGGAGGAGCGGGTAGAAAAGCCGTTAACAGTCGGAAATCAAGAGAAAACGTCAATGAATACGATCGTTCTTCATTCCGAAAATATATCCCAAGGATTAGAAGAATTTTCAAAGCACCTTCGTATTGACCCTCCTCTCTATGATGAAGGGATTTTATTTGATTACACGAGAGTCGATGCAATCAAATTTAATACATTAACCGTGGTGAATGAACGGGCAAAGCAAGAAAAAAAGATTTTTACATATGGTAAGCCTTATTTTACATACTTTTTTATCTTCGTTCAGCTCACGATGTATTTTTTCCTAGAGATGAATGGGGGAAGTACAAATCCCCAAACCTTAATTAAGTTCGGTGCAAAAGATAATCTCAAAATCCTTCATGGGGAATGGTGGCGTTTCATCACACCGGTTGTTCTACATATTGGCTTTTTTCATTTAGTGATGAATACATTAGCGCTGTACTTTTTAGGAACTGCAGTCGAACGAATATATGGGAGATCCCGTTTTCTTGTCATTTACTTATTTGCAGGCTTTGCCGGAACGGTTGCTAGCTTTGTTTTTAGTCCAGCAATATCCGCAGGAGCATCAGGTGCAATCTTTGGCTGCTTTGGTGCTTTGTTATTTTTTGGAGTCGCACATCCTTCCCTGTTTTTTAGAACGATGGGTGTTAATGTGATTGCTGTAATCGGTCTGAATTTAGTAATTGGCTTTATTTTTCCTGTTGTCGACAATGCAGGTCATATTGGAGGCCTCATCGGCGGTTTTCTTGCATCAAGTATTCTCCATTTGCCGAATCAGCGGAAAGTTGGACAAAGAGTGATTGCTTTAATTGTTACGATTGCCTTAACGTTGATGATGCTTTATATCGGCTTTATGATACAGCCAACGACAAACACACCTTTGCATGCGATAAATATGGCTAAAACGTATATTGAAGATGAAAAAATAGAAGAAGCATACGAACGATTACTTCATTCTGAAACACATCATGATAACATTCCAATTGAGCTTTATTTTTACCTTTCTTATACTGAAGTAAAACTAGGAAAAATGGAGGACGCTAGGAAACATCTTGAGATTGTCACTAACGAGCGGCCAGAATTTCATGAAGCGCATTATAATTTATCATTAGTCTATATTCACCTTAAGGATCTAGAAAAAGCCAAAACGTCAATTGAGAATGCCCTTGCTCATGCACCAGATAACGACGATTATCAAACGTTATTACATGAAATTAATCGTTCCTTGGAAGGTTCTGAATAAGCTTAATTGGTTGACCTTCATTGGTCTGAAATAGCACCAGTAAATGAGTTAGATCCTTAGAAATAAGGAGATGTGGTTCAGAGCTTCCAATTGGTTCTACAATGGTACCATCCTGTAATTTAATCCCTAGGAAATAATTCTTGTAAAGTCCTTCCCATAGTTTCCCAATTGTTTCTTGAGTTTTTGCTTCGCTCATTCCGAATAATGGAGCATTATTATATTGTGCCAAATCAGTTAGTGAAATAATGTGATATTGGTTTGTTGGAAGTTGAAAATGTTGAGTTAAGTTAGCTAGGATGTAATTTAATTGCTGATCGGTCGCATGATCTAATACTTTCTTCCATTCTTTCTGATTGTTGGTGTTAGGCTCGCGGAAAGATTCTAACGGACTAAAGGATGAATCAATGACATACAAGTGATCATGACTCATTCTTTGGCTACTTTTTATCTGATCTTCATTGATATGGATTTCTCCATGATGATAGGAAATGGAAACATAATGACTACTATCTTCCCCACTAATTTGTTTGTATTGAGCGATTTTCTGACTATTATCCTCCCATTCCGATGTAACCGCCTTTAATCTCCCGTCTGAAAAAAGAAGTGAAATATCTTGGCGCAAATATACTTCTCGATCCAAAACGGAGATTATATTCCATTCTAAAACGTGTTCATCATTATCCTTTTCCTTTGAAAGTAGCAAAGAGGTTGTTGCTTCCTTAAAAACAACAGATGAATCTAAAGGAAAGAAAATAATACTCTCTTGTACTTCCTCTTTTTGAATATATAGAATGACTGCAGCGATACACGAAACAAGAATGGTCATGAAAATAGTAAGTCGCTTCATTTTATTCCCCCACAACCTGACATCCTTTTTTCTATCAATTTATGAACTTGTACATGAAAATATGAAATTGAATTTTAAAATGGAGTTTCTCAATACAATGTCATAAAAAAGCAGACTTAATTTCAATAGCGATGGTATGTTTTTTTGAATTTACGTCAATGATGGATTACTAGGTTATACGTAAAGTCATGTTCCTACATATAAGACGTAACGATCGTAAATGTGAGAGTCGGTCTGGTATTCTCACATAGAAATGGAGTTGTGCTTATGGAAGATCAAGAACCAAAAAAGCTAGCCTCAAAAAATCTTGATAAAAATATTGATTATTTAAAAGAAGCTCTTGGTGTCGATAAGAGCTTTGATGTGATTCATATTGAGTTAGAAGAGTATGCTGGCAGAAGAATGGGCATGTTCATTGTTGATGGGTTAGTGAAAGATGATATCCTCCACTTACTTCAAAAGTTTTTACTCACCCAAGATCCTGCCGATATAGAAGGAGATACATTAGATAAGTTAATTAAGAAGTATATTCCTTATATTGAAGTCGAAAAGGAAAATGATTTAGACAAAGTTGTCGATGCAGTATTAGCAGGTCCTACTGCATTAGTGGTAGATGGTATTGATCATGTCATCTTGATCGATGCAAGAACCTATCCGGTCAGAGGAGTTGAAGAGCCTGATATTGAACGGGTCGTTCGCGGTGCTCGTGACGGATATGTTGAAACGGTTGTGTTTAATACAGCGTTGACTCGTAGAAGAGTAAGAGATCGTACATTAAGAATGGAATATATGCAGGTTGGCCGTCGTTCAAAGACAGATGTTGTGGTGGGGTATATTGAAGATATTGCTGATCCTGAACATGTCAATTCTGTAAAAAAAGCAATTGAAGCAATTGATACCGACGGATTACCAATGGGTGAGAAAACGATTGAGGAGTTTATATCAGGAAGGCATTATAATCCATATCCAGTCGTTCGTTACACGGAAAGGCCAGACGTGGCAGCAGCTCATCTGTATGAAGGCCATATTATTGTGATAACCGATGGTTCACCTAGTGTCATGATTACACCCACAACATTTTGGCACCACTTACAGCATGCGGAAGAATACCGAAATAAACCCGTGGTTGGTGCCTATTTAAGGTTTGTCCGTTATTTGGCGGTTTGGGCATCTATCTTCCTCTTGCCGATCTGGTATTTATTTGCGGCAAATCCGGGAATGTTACCTGAAGAGTTTGCTTTTATTGGACCAAATGAAACAGGACAGGTTCCAATACTATTACAATTTCTGTTGATTGAAATAGGGATAGATATGCTAAGGATGGCGGCGATTCATACACCTTCATCATTAGCTACCGCATTGGGTCTTGTTGCAGCCATTATGATTGGCCAAGTAGCGGTAGAGGTAGGGTTATTTTCGAATGAAGTCGTCTTATATTTAGCGATTGCTGCGATTGGAACATTTGCGACACCAAGCTATGAAATAAGTCTAGCAAATCGGTTGGTAAGAATCGTCTTATTAATATTAACAGGAGCCTTTGGTACGATAGGGTTAGTTGCTGGAATCACATTATTTATTATCATGCTTGCCCGCATGAAATCATTTAATGTACCATATTTATGGCCATTCCTACCGTTTTCAATTAGAGAATTTATGAGCGTATTAGTTCGTGCACCAATTCCACTTAAACGGCGTAGACCAAGGGTTATACACCCTCAAGATCCAGATCGTTAATATTTTAATACACAGATAAAGCAGATGGAAACTGATTTATGGTTTTCATCTTTTTTGCGTTAACAAACATCTGTAAGATTTTCGGCAAATTTTCATGACAGAAAGACTTGCTAAAGCGCTTCATTTCTACTACTCTTATATTGTACAATACAATCTTAGAAGTATATGTGTAGAAGGTGGGAATATGAAATCGATTCTCGAGATTCGGGAATTATTAAAAAGATATGGAACTTTTATCTACAGCGGGGACCGTGTCGCTGATCTCGAATTGATGGAGGCGGAAGTGAAGGAGCTTTACGAAGCGAAACTCATTGAGCCAAAGGAATACCAGTTCGCGATTCTACTTTTACGACAAGAAATGGAACGTGAACAAAAAACTAGAGAAAAATAAAAAGTACATAAAAAGGGTGTTGGAAATGACAGAAAAATGGCTAGTAGGAATAGATTTAGGTGGAACAACAATTAAGATGGCATTTATCAATCAATACGGTGAGTTTATTACGAAATGGGAAATCCCTACTATAAAGGAAAATATTGTCACTGATATCGCAAAAGCCATTGATGCAAAGTTAACTGAGCTTGATCAACCAAAGACAAAATTAGCTGGAATTGGGATGGGGGCTCCAGGACCTGTAAATTTCGCAACCGGAGCACTTTATGAGGCTGTTAATCTCGGCTGGAAGGATTATCCACTTAAAGCTCATTTAGAATTAGAAACAGGGTTAAAAGCAGTTATTGATAATGATGCAAATATAGCAGCCCTTGGAGAAATGTGGAAGGGAGCAGGTGATGGAGCACAAAACCTCATTTGCGTTACATTAGGAACAGGAGTCGGTGGTGGAGTTATCGCCAATGGCGAGGTTGTTCATGGTGTAAATGGTGCAGGTGGCGAAATTGGGCATATCACCTCGATTCCAGAAGGTGGCGCTCCATGTAACTGTGGAAAAACAGGCTGTCTTGAAACGATTGCATCAGCAACAGGGATAGCAAGATTGGCAGTAGAAGCACTTGAAAAAGATTCAACAACAGATTCAATTCTTCGTCAACAATATGAGCAAAATGGAAATATGACCTCAAAAATGGTCTTTGATGCTTTAAATGAAAATGATCCAATTGCAAAAGAAGTAATCGATTATGTTGCGTTTCACCTAGGCTTTGCTCTTGGTAATTTAGCGAATGGGTTAAATCCTGAGAAAATCGTCATTGGTGGAGGGGTATCAAAAGCAGGAGATGCCTTATTAAATCCAATCGTAGAGCAATTCAAACGTTTTGTATTCCCTCGAGTTGGTATTGGAGCGTCATTTGAAATTGCGCAACTAGGGAATGATGCAGGAGTAATTGGCGGAGCATGGATAGCGAAAACTAAATTATAATGTAGAAAGATTTATCTACTTGTAGCCTTGTAATTAAATTATAATATTTGTAACATCTGAGAGAGTTCAATCATGAATTCTCTCTTTTTTATAAAAAAAATTTTAAAAAAAATTCACGTTTTCTGCAAACGATTACAGTGTTGATTTGTCAACCTTTAAACCAAAAGAAAGAATATTCATATAATTTTAACATTATGTTTTTATGAAACTTTTTTTTGACTTGTACGTCTAATAAATGTAATAAATCAGCCTAAAAGACTATATTCCATTGTAATAAAGATGGTCGGAAATGTTATTGATTTTCTGTAAAAAAAGTATTAAGATTATGTATAGTCTTTGCCCAATAACCTAAATATGGAAAATCTTGAGATGGAAATTCCATTTGGTCTGGAAAAGTCAAGGAGGTTTAAAAGATGATAAAATCATCACTATCAAAATTTCAGTTTCTTTTACTAGCGACTGTCTTTATGTGGATAAAAACGTATATTGTATATAAAACTAGCTTTGATATAAAAATAGAGTCTTGGATTCAAGAGTTTATTTTATTTATCAATCCATTAAGCTTTTTATTACTAGTTTTTGGATTCTCTCTTTTTATGAAGGAAAAACGACGTCATCACTTCATCATTTTTGCATCGGTTCTTTCAACCGCAATTTTATTCGCAAACGTCGTGTTCTACCGATTCTTTAATGACTTCATTACCATTCCGGTCTTGCTACAAACAAAAAATATGGCTGACCTAGGAAGCAGTTTTACGGAGTTATTTAAATTTAGCGACTTATTACTTTTTGCAGACATTATTGTTCTAATTGCTGCTCTTGTTCTAAAGCCAGACTTCTTTAAAATTCAACCAGTTACAAGAAAGCAAAAGAGAAATTATTATTTAATTGTCGCGGCCATCTTTTTCTTTAACTTAGGTCTTGCTGAGACAGAACGTCCTCAGCTATTAACACGTACATTTGACCGCGAAATGTTAATTAAAAATATTGGTACGTATAACTATCATATTTACGATGTTGTGCTGCAATCAAAATCATCTGCACAACGAGCGTTAGCGGATGGAAGTTCATTTGTCGACATTGAGAACTACTTGAATGCAAATTACAAGAGACCGAACGATGACATGTTCGGAATTGCGAAGGATAAAAACGTGATCTTAGTGTCTTTAGAATCAACACAGAGTTTTGTCATTAACGAAACTGTCAATGGTGAAGAAATTACACCGTTTCTAAATGAGTTTATTAAAGACAGCTACTATTATGAAAACTTTTATCATCAAACAGCACAAGGAAAAACATCTGACTCAGAGTTTATTCTTGATAACTCATTATACCCATTAGGTCGTGGAGCAGTATTCTTCACACATGGAAGCAATGAATATACAGCAACACCAGAAATTATTAAAGAACACGGTTATTACTCATCTGTTCTACATGCAAATAACAAGAGCTTCTGGAATCGTGACATTATGTATGATTCATTAGGCTATGATTATTTCTTTGATATCAATAGCTATGAAGTAAATGACGAAAATTCCGTGGGTTGGGGATTAAAGGATATGGAGTTCTTTGAACAATCAGTTGAACTGATGAAAACTCAACCAGAGCCTTTCTATTCAAAATTGATTACACTAACGAATCATTTTCCTTTTGAATTAGGTGAAGAGGATAAAATGATTGATGAGTTAACAACAAGAAGCCGTACGTTAAACCGTTATATCCCAACGGTACGATACCAAGATGAGGCTGTTAAGGTCTTTATTGAAAAGCTAAAAGAAGAAGGCTTATACGAGAATTCAATTATTATTATGTATGGTGATCACTATGGTATTTCTGAGAACCATAACGTGGCAATGGGTGAATTCTTAGGGAAAGAAATCACACCGTTTGAATCTGTACAACTTCAACGCGTACCATTAATTATTCACATTCCTGGAGTTACAGATGTCAATCCTGAAGTGTTTTCAGAGGTTTCAGGACAACTTGATTTAAAGCCAACCATTTTACACCTTCTAGGAATTAGCACAAAAGATGATGTTCATTTTGGTGCAGATTTATTCTCTGAACAAAAATTATCATTTACGGTTCTTCGTGATGGAAGCTTCATCACAGATGACTATGTGTATACGAAAAATACTTGTTATGACAAGAGTACAGGTGAAGAAATTGAGCCTGAAGCTTGTGAACCATATTTAGAAAAGGCAAAGCAAGAACTAGATTACTCAGACCAAATTGTGTATGGTGACTTACTTCGTTTTTACAATGGAACATCATATGAGGAAATTCCAGCTGATTTAGAACTGAAGCAATAATCGATAACATGCCAGGTACCACGCTTAGTGGGCCTGGTTTTTTGTGTGCGCCCGGCATGGGCTATAACTTGGTGGTGAAAGTCCACTACAGGCTTGGCAGTAGGAACTGTTAGCCAATGGCAAGGGTGTCCCCCGTGAGGTGGAATCTGAAGGAAGCCGGA
>JBEQAC010000061.1:0-15258 GCA_041640535.1 Bacillaceae bacterium | reverse complement strand
ATATTTTATTAACCTTAGCAAGAATATCATTATGTTCAAGTGAACCCATTTGAGTAAGTAACCCATGAATCTTTATATAGTCGATTCGATTACCAAAATGCGTACTCGCTGCCTTTTCTAAGTGGTGGGCTTCATCTATTACAAGGTACTCAAACTCCGGAATTAGTTGATGTGGATTCGTTAAATCCGAGAATAGAAGGGAATGATTTGTGATAATTAACTCAGAATTTTCTGCGTTTTGTTTTGATCTCTTATAAAAGCACCATTCATGCCAAGGATCTTCTTTTGTCATATTGGCAGATGAATCCATATTAATTGTATTCCAATATAACCTACCACCTGAAGGTAAATTAATTTCTTCTACATCACCCGTTTCGGTCTCTGTTAGCCAAACCAGTATTTGACATTTAGCCAGTGTTGTATCGTAATTATCATCTAGTTCATATAGTGATTGTTCAAATTTTCTTAATGATAAATAATGAGATTTTCCTTTTAAAAGGCTGTACCTAAATGAGAATGGAAGGATTGCTTTGCATATTGGTATATCATTTTCCAATAACTGCTGTTGAAGTTGAATGGTATTTGTACTAATAACGACTCGTTCTTTATTTTTTACTGAAAAATACAAACTTGGAATTAGGTAGCCGAGACTTTTCCCAATTCCTGTACCACCCTCAACAATTCCATGTTGGTTTAACTCTTGGACCTCATGAATAAAATCCATCATTCTTTGTTGTCCAATTCGATATTCAAATTCACCTCTAAGGTTATTTTCTCCAATCAATGCATTTTTAATTTGTTGAAAGTCATAATTCCAATCACCATTTTTTATTAATTCAACGGTGTGCTTCTTTAATGCAATGCCCCTATGTATATCAAATGCTTCATCATCTTCTCTTAACTTATGAGATTTTCTTTGGATAACCTTATCGAGAATTTCGTATAGATCGCTCTTTAACCCTTTTGAGAGCTTAAGTATTTTTTGGCATGTTACAAGAGGCAATCCTTCAATTCTTCTAAGAATTTCTACTAGTAATTCAGCCGTTACTTCCGCATCACTATCTGCACGATGTGGTTGAATATGGCTAAGAGACAAACTTTCTGCAAGAAAGCTCAATTTATAACTTTCAAACCATGGCATCATAATTCTTGATAGCTCAACAGTATCTATGGTAGGACCTGTAAAGGTTGGAAAACCATTGTTTTCTAATTCAACCTGAAGAAAGGATAGATCAAATGGAACATTATGAGCTACAAAGTAAGCCCCCTTTAACATCTCTACAATCTCAGGTGCTATTAATTTAAATTCTGGCGCTAATCCTACAAAATCATTGGAAATACCAGTTAAGTTTTCGATAAAGGGAGGAATCGGACGATTAGGATTAATAAAACTAGAGAACCGTTCACAAATCTCTCCGTTCTCAATCACGACTGCTGCAAACTGAATGATTCGGTCTCCATTTATAGGGACATTACCAGTTGTTTCAATGTCAACTACGACAAAACGTTGACTCATTTGTACTTCACCTCGGGTTCTTTCACGAACATCTCTTAATTTTTAATTTTCAACTGAAAAACCCCCCCAGTATGAGGGAGGGTATACATTATAATACAGTAGAAGCAGGTTCTTTTCCAATTAATTGCGAAATTCGATTATTTTCGTCCATAATCGCAATTTTAGGTTCATGTGAAGTCAGTTGATCTTGAGCCACTAGGGCATATGAAATAACAATAATAATATCGTCTTTTTGTACAAGTCTAGCTGCAGCACCATTTAAACAAAACATTCCACTTCCTCTTGGCCCTGGAATGATGTATGTTTCAAGTCGTGCTCCATTATTATTATTTACGATTTGTACCTTTTCGTTTGGAAGCATTCCAACTGCATCCAAAATATCTTCATCTATTGTGATACTACCAACGTAGTTTAAATTGGCTTCAGTAACTCGAGCACGGTGGATCTTTGCGCTCATCATTGTACGAAACATTGGCAATTCCCCCATATAAGAAATTTATCTATTAATAAAGACTGTTTTAGAAAGAATGATAATTTAAACAACCAATGTAATATTATCAATTAGTCTAGCTTTTGTAAACTTGACAGCTACTGCAATGATAATTTTACCAGAAAGCCGTGTTTCGTTCTTCAGCTCAGGATAACTAAGGATTTCTACATAGTCGATGGTTCCTGAAGTAAAATTGGAAATATGTTCTTCCACAATTTGTTTTATTGAATCTGTTAGCCTTTCCCCATTTTCAATCGCTGTTTTTGCTAATTGTAATGCTTCGTATAGATGAGGAGCCTCTTTTCTGTCAAGTTCCGTTAAGTAAACGTTGCGGGAACTTTTTGCAAGACCATCTTCTTCACGTACCGTTTCAACAGGTACGAGATTAATCGGGAAATTAAATTCTCGAATAAGACTATCAACAATCGCCACTTGTTGAGCATCTTTCATACCAAAATAGGCTGAAGTAGGCTGGGTAATATTAAAGAGCTTTATTAAGACGGTGGCTACGCCATCAAAGTGACCTTCACGCTGTTTGCCACATAATACATTTACCTTATTCGTTACTTTAATTTGAAACGTTAAATCACTTTGGTACATGTCCTCTACATTCGGATAAAAGAGAATATCTACTCCACTATTAATTGCAAGGTTTTCATCTCGATCTAAATCCCTTGGGTACGTTTCAAAATCTTCATTTGGACCGAATTGAAGTGGATTTACAAAAATGCTCAAGACAACCACATCGTTTTCTTTCCTTGCCTGTTCAATCAGCGTCAAATGTCCTTCATGTAGATAACCCATGGTTGGAACAAAGCCAATCGTTTTTCCATTTTCACGGAATTGGCGCATTTCATCTTGCATTGTTTGAATCGATGTGATAATTTTCATTTCAAACTTCCTCCATATAATGCAGCTAGTTCTTCATCTTTCATTGTAAAGGTATGCTCTTCACTAGGGAATTCGAGGGATTTAACATCTTTAACATACTGTTCGATTCCTTTTTTTATTTCGTCATTACTATTAACGAATTGTTTTACAAATTTAGGCACTCTGTCTACACCATAAGAAATAACATCGTGGTAAACAAGAACTTGCCCGTCTGTTTGATTTCCGGCTCCGATTCCAATTGTAGGTATATGTAATTGTTTTGTGATGGCTTCGCCTAGCTGTTTTGGAACACATTCTAATACTAGGGCAATTGCACCCGCTTCTTCGCAACGCATAGCATCTTCAACCAATTTTTTTGCGCTTTCTGCATCCTTCCCTTGTACTTTATAACCACCTAAAACTCCTACAGCCTGTGGTGTCAATCCTAGATGTGCCACAACTGGTACCCCCGCCTCAGTTAATTGACGAATCACTTCAATTACATCATTAGCTCCCTCTACTTTAACTGCATTAGCACCTGCTTCTTGGATCAATCTGGCAGCATTTTTAAATGTCTCAGCTTTAGAAATGTGATAAGACATAAAAGGCATATCGGTTACAATAAAAGTATCTTTCGCCCCTCTTTTAACTGCTTTCGTATGATGAATCATATCATCCACTGTCACAGGAATTGTTGAATCATAGCCGAGCACAACCATCCCAAGAGAATCGCCTACTAAGATCATATCTACATTTGCAGCTTCCGCGTGCTTTGCTGAAGGGTAATCATATGCCGTTAACATCACAATCGGGTCATTATTTTGCTTCATTTTAATAAAATCAGTTGATTGCTTCATATCTTTCTCCTCCTTTTCTAAAGAGGAAATGAATAACCGAATACTCCATTAAATATAAAAAAACCTTCTTTCCATAGGAAAGAAGGATTGGATACGAATATCGATCGGAAAATTCATCCCTCTGTCCCAGTCCAATATGGATCAAGGCAGAATCATATACTGTAAACCGGTCAGACCTCAAAGCTAAAAAAATGGTGTAGTTCTTTTTAGGATACCACCCATGTCATTTGAATTATAACAAAACATTTCATCATTTGACTACTATTTTATAACAGATTTAGCAGTAGTATGAAAATCTCTTTACTCGCTTGGGACCAATTCAATATCAGCTGAATGAATATAATGGATTGTACCATGCTCATCTTCTAACATTAGCACACCTTCACTTGTAATTCCTATTGCACAGCCTTCGATGGCATTATGTAGAGTACGGGCCACAATATGTTTACCGATACTAATCGCATAGCTTTCCCATAGAAGCTTTATCACAGAAAAACCATTTTCTAAATAAGTATTGTAAAGATTTTCAATTTTTAAAAGGACAGTCTGGAGGAGATCTGCACGATTAATTTTTTCACCTTTCATGATAGAAAGGGAAGCAGCTTTATCCTGGATATCTTCCGGGAACTGCTCCTTAGACTGATTGACGTTTATGCCAATTCCAATAATGACCGAATTAATACGGTCTGCCTCCGCTTGCAATTCTGTTAGAATTCCAACCACTTTTTTCCCTGAGATCATAATATCATTAGGCCATTTAATATCTGGTTCTAATCCAGTTACCTCTTGGATTGCTTGAGCAACGCCGACGGCTGCAAGAAGTGTTAGCTGTGGTGCACTAATAAGTGGGATATTGGGACGTAAAATCAAACTCATCCATATTCCTTTGTACTTAGCCGAGACCCATTTCCGATCCAGCCTGCCACGACCCTCCGTCTGTTCCTCAGTCACGACGATTGTACCTTCTTTTGCACCGTCATACGCAAGCTTATGTGCAATTTTTTGGGTAGAGGTAACCGTTTCTTCAAAATGAATAAAATGCCCAAGGCTTTTTGTTTTTAGACCTAGCTGAATCTCATTTCCACTTATTTTATCTGGTTTACGAATGATCTTGTACCCCAGCTTTCGGACAGCTTCTAGCTCATAGCCTTCATTTCTCAAATCTTCTATATGTTTCCATACTGCGGTTCGGGAACATCCTAATTGTTCACTTATTTTTTGACCGGAAATAAAGTCCCCATTTGCTTGGGAAAAAAGTTCTAATAGATTCTTTCTTATTTCTGTTTGCAATGAAAAAGCCACTCCTTTATTGCGTTTCTATCATTTTGAACCTCTTGATTAAGCACGCTTCTCTCTATAGTGGCAATCATTGAGGAAATCCATGGTCCTGGTTTTTTTTCATACCATTCAATAAGATCATTTCCATTTATGACAAGGTCTTCTCTTGATTGAATGGGCAAATAAGAAAATTGTTGCTGTATTTGTTCTACATTCGCTTTTACATTTTCTTTTGTTATGACCGAACGGACTCTCTCTACCTGGATCGAGTAATCAAGACCAAGCTGAAATAAAAGTTCCTGATTCCACCCCTTTAAAAGGACTTGACGTAGAGCATTCACAATTTTATCAGTAGCAGCAATTACTTTATTTGGAAGCTTCCAGCTTTTTAAAAACGACTGTACGTTTTGATGATTTAATAAAAATAACAACAGTGCCCAATACTCAGTCCTTTTTTCAAGTGATGTCCAACTATAACCTTGAAGAGTATCTATTTGCTCATCGTAGCCATCAAGACCTGGTAAGTATTTATAAAGAAGAGTATCTTTTAGCATTCTATAGGCCTCAGAACAATTTGGACCTTTCATAAGCTTTTCGAATTCAACCGTTTTTCTTTCAATCGAAATCTTTCTCATTAGAGAGGCATGTTGCTTCATTGCTTCAAGTGTTTTACTAGATAAAGAAAACGATAGTTGACTAACAAATCGGATCCCTCTCATCATACGTAATGCATCCTCATTAAATCGCTCTGAAGGCTCTCCTACCGTTTCAATCCTGCCATTCCTGATGGCATCTTGACCATTAAAAGGATCCAAGATTTGACCAGTGCAATCCATAGCAATGGCATTTATTGTAAAGTCCCGTCGCTTTAAATCTTCATGTAAGGAACTTATAAATGAAACAGTTGAGGGTCTTCGATTATCCTCATATTCCCCTTCACTGCGAAACGTGGTCACTTCGTATTGGGTGTTATTGATCATTACAATTACCGTTCCATGCTCCACTCCAACATCGATTGTCTTTGGGAACAATCCAATTACATCACTTGGAAGAGCAGATGTTGCGATATCTACATCACCAATTGGGCGATTTAATAAATAATCTCTTACCGCTCCGCCAACAAAATATGCTTCATGACCATGCTTTTGTAATGTTTCGATAATTGTAAGAGGCTCTATAAATGGTTCAAACATACTCGACACCTTTTTCCTTATACAGGATTGACTAAAGAATAATATAAGTCCTCATATTGTTTAACAATTTTATTTGAGTGAAAGCGCTGTGATACAATTTTCTTAGCATTCATTGACATTTTTTTATGTAAATTCTCGTCCGTTAATAATTGAATTCCTTTTTGTGCGATGTCATAAACATCTCCAACTTCACAAAGATATCCATTTTCGCCATGTGAGATTACTTCTGGAATACCTCCAACTGTTGTTCCAATCGAAGGTACACCACATGCCATTGCTTCAAGGAGTACTAGACCAAAACTCTCTTTTTCAGATAACAGTAACTTTAAGTCGCTAATTGAATAAAGTTCTTCCACGCTCTCCTGTTTACCTAAAAAAAGAACCTTTTCAGATAACCCCAACTTCTTCACAAGCTTACATACCACTGTAAATTCTGGCCCATCTCCGACTAATAACAGCTTTGAATTGACATGGTTTTGCATTTCATAAAAGGAATGAATAACATCCTGTACCCGTTTTACTTTCCGGAAATTTGAAACATGAATAACCACTTTCTCATCTGGTAAAATTCCGTATTGCTCTTTTAAATGTTGAACATCTTTTCGATAATATACACGTTCATCAATAAAATTATAAACAGTCTCGATTTCCTTCTTTGGTTCAACAACATCCATTGTTTCTTGAACAAGAGAATTTGAAACAGCTGTGACAATATCGGAAGACTCAATCCCAAAACGAATTAAATTCGTTAAAGATGGATCATATCCTAAAACGGTTATATCTGTTCCATGAAGAGTTGTTACAATCTTTAAGTCCCCCGAAACCATCTGTTTTGCTAAGATTGCACAAACAGCATGTGGGATAGCGTAGTGTACATGCAACACATCTAGATTTTCACGTTTTGCAACCTCCGCCATTTTACTAGCTAAAGCAAGATCATATGGGGGGTACTTAAAGACCGAATATTGATTAACCTCTACTTCATGATAATAAATATTTGAATAAATCTTATTTAATCTGAAAGGTAAGCTAGAAGAAATAAAATGAATTTCATGGCCTTTTTCTGCTAATAGCTTCCCTAATTCAGTGGCAATGACTCCAGAACCACCTACTGATGGATAACATGTGATACCGATTTTTAATTTCATCTTTATTCCCCTAATAAATCGTTTGATAAAAGGATCGGAGTCTTTGATATAAAACCTTCTGCATAGGCCACTCCAACCGCTTGTCCAAATAATCTTTCTCTACTTTGCACTGTTTCGATATAACCGTTTACCAATGGCGTATTATAACTATCATTCGTTTTTGTAAATTGACTTTCATAGGCATTTAAGCTTGCAATCTTTACGTCCATGGTTTCACTAATATCAATCACAAAGTTCGGCTTATGAAATCCATTTATCATATAGAAATATACATTTTCAACAATGTGTGGCTTTAAATGACTAGCATCTTGATAGTTTTTAATTCTTGCTGAAAATACAGCTTCCTCTACAAGTCTTGCACAATGTCCATGATCAGGATGGCGATCTTCATAATAAGGAACAAATACAAGCTTAGGTTTTAGCTCGCGAATACACGACACGATTTTATCAATAAATTCCGATTTCATGGTGATTCCTCGGTCAGGAATGTCTAGAATTATCCTTTTACTTACACCTAAGATAGCCCCTGCAGTTTCAGCTTCTATTTTCCTTGTTTCAACTGTTCCGTTTGATGACAATTCTGCTTTAGTTAGATCGCAAATGCAGACTGATTTTCCTTTTTTTATGTATTTGGCAATCGTGCCGCCCATCCCAATTTCTACATCATCAGGATGAGCTCCAAATGCCAATATATCTACACTGTTACTCATTTTCTACTCCATTAATGCGTTCGTGAATAATTTCTCTCCATGAAAAGTCTCCTCGTTCCAATCCACGAATTAAAATTTCCGCTGTTCCCATATTCGTAGCCAATGGAATGGAATATACATCACAAAGTCTAATTAATGCGGAAACATCAGGTTCATGAGGCTGAGCAGTTAAAGGATCTCGAAAGAAAATAACCATGTCCATTTCATTTTTTGCAATTAACGCGCCAATTTCTTGGTCTCCACCAAGTGGCCCTGATTGAAATCTGTGAACTTTTAAACCAGTAGCTTCTGATATTTTTTGTCCTGTAGTCCCAGTTGCATATAACTCATGTTGCTCAAGAATTACTTTATATGCTAAAGCAAAGTTGACCATATATGGTTTTTTATTATCATGTGCTATTAATGAAATCTTCATTGATTATTCCCCCATTAAGTGCAAAATTTATTCAATAATATTCTCTAACCCATAAACTAATTGGTCTATCTTCATTACCGTTTCAACTGATAGTTTTACTCCGGACATAAAAGAAGCTCGATTAAAGGAATCATGACGGATGGTTAACATTTGTCCGTCACCACCAAATAGTACCTCCTGATGCGCAATAAGCCCCGGTAGGCGTACACTGTGAATCGGAATGCCATCATAAGACGCCCCTCGCGCACCTTCTATTGTTTCCTTTTCATCAGGGTGTCCTTGCTGTTTTGTTTCTCTCACTTGTGTAATCAACTCTGCTGTTTTCACTGCTGTACCAGATGGTGCATCTAGCTTTTGGTCATGATGGAGTTCAATAATTTCAATATCTTGAAAATATTTTGCTGCCATTTGTGAAAATTTCATCATTAAGATGGCCCCTACAGCAAAATTAGGGGCAATAATGGTTCCTAATTTTTTCTGTTCAGCCATTTCAGTGATCTCGTCTAAATCTTCCTTTGAAAAACCAGTCGTTCCAACTACAGGACGAACACCTTGCTCAAGTGCAATTCTTGTATGCACTCTTCCTATCTCAGGGGTTGTTAGGTCAACCAATACATCTGGTCTTGTTTCCTCAAAACACTGAACGATATCTGAATAAATAACAGCATCTAAAGCAGGTAAACCGTCTACTTCACTAATTTTCTTGCCTGTATTTATTCTGTCAACAGCACCAACTAACTCAAAATGTTCAACACTTTGAATCAATTTCAAAGCTTCAATCCCCATTCTACCTCTTGGTCCTGCCAATACAATCTTAATCTTATCCATAATACCTACACTCCTATATTCTTAACTATCTATTTTTGTCCAGCGATCTTTGTCACGAGTATTAAATTTGTTCATCACTAATTCATGAGCCTCTTCTAAATCAATATTCAATGAATTAGCTAGACAAATTAGAACAAATAACATATCCCCTAGTTCCTCTTCAATCGCTTTATCTTTCTCTGTTTCCTTTTTTGGTTTTTCTCCGTAATGATGATTAAGTTCACGCGCTAATTCGCCTAATTCTTCCGTCATTCTTGCTAGCATGGCAAGAGGACTAAAATATCCTTCTTTAAATTGACTTATGTATGTGTCTACATCTTGTTGAAGTTGTTTAACGGTTTTATCCTGTTGCACTTTTCTCACCTCACCATTTCCTTCTTACATGTTAGCTAAAACTACTCAATTTGACAAATATTATTTCGTTTCCCTATGATTTGCCTACTCATTAAACATACTCTATAATAGGGTGGCTATCAATCCAATTTTAGACAAAAATAGTGATTATAACAATAACTCATCTTCAATCAATTAAAGGAGGAATATAATGCCATATAGCTTAAAGCTTAAGAATATAATTTTCATATTATTTGGGTCAGCTATCTTTGCCTTTGGACTTGTCCATTTTAATATGCAAAACAATCTGGCTGAAGGTGGATTTACAGGCATTACATTATTATTATTTTTTCGGTTTGGTTGGGATCCATCTTATACAAACCTTATTTTAAATATCCCACTTTTTTTTATAGGATGGAAGCTTCTAGGACGTACAGCCTTTCTATATACAATCCTAGGAACCTTTAGTTTATCTGTCTTTCTATGGATATTTCAGCGGTATCAAGTCTATATGCCTTTAGATGGTGATTTGGCTCTAGCTGCATTATTTGCTGGTGTCTTCTTAGGGATTGGACTTGGGATTATTTTTAGATATGGCGGAACAACAGGTGGAGTGGATATTATTGCGAGGTTAGTTCATAAATACATAGGATGGAGTATGGGTAAGACCATGTTTCTGTTTGATGCTTTTGTGATCATTTTATCATTAATCGTTTATCTTACATATCGTGAAGCAATGTACACCCTTGTAGCCGTCTTTGTAGGAGCAAAGGTCATTGATTTTATGCAGGATGGAGCATATGCAGCGAAAGGAACAACGATTATCTCGGATAAAAGCGATGAAATTTCAAAAAAAATTATGGAGGATATGGGTCGAGGCGTAACAATTTTAAAGGGCCAGGGGTCCTTTACAAAACAAGAACGTAATATATTATACTGTGTAGTTGCGCGAAATGAACTAGTTCGACTAAAACAGGTCATTATCTCCGTAGACCCACACGCTTTTGTTACGGTCAGTGATGTTAGAGACGTATTAGGCGAAGGCTTTACCCTGGATGAAAATAAAAGGCCATTGGAAAGGTAAACATAAAAACAAGGTAGAACCCTAATTTCGGTCCTACCTTGTTTTTTAGTCTTCGCTTCTTGTCATACCTGTATATATAAGAACTAATCTTAGTAACTCCAATACTGCGACTGCAGCAGCAGCTACATAGGTTAATGCAGCAGCATTCAGAACTTTTCTTGTCTCACGTTCTTCGTCATTTCGGATGACCCCAACCGATACAATTTGTTCCATCGCACGACTTGAAGCATTAAATTCAACAGGTAATGTCACGACTTGGAATAATACAGCTGCTGCCATAAAGATAATTCCAAATAGGAGTAAATCAGCAAGGCCTGCAAAAATACCGACCAAAATTAAAATCCATGAAATATTAGAACCAAAACTAGCAACTGGCACTAAAGCATGACGAAAGCGTAGAAAAGCGTATTCTTCCTGATCCTGAATTGCATGACCGACTTCATGTGCAGCAACTGCTGCCCCTGCAATTGAATGACCATAATAGTTATTTGTTGATAAGCGAACGGTTTTAGATCTCGGATCATAATGATCAGATAACACACCCGGCGTTTCCTCTACTCCAACATGATATAGTCCATTTTGGTCAAGAATACGTCTAGCAACTTCCGCACCAGTCATTCCAGATGATGACCTAACTTTCGAGTATTTATTATAGGTGCTCTTTACTTTCATTTGTGCATAGAGTGGCACTAAAATAATAATCGCAAAATATATTAATGTTGTCATTTTCAATTCCTCCATAAAGATGTTTAGATATATTGTATTGAGGATAATAGTTTGATGTCAACTTTTAAGGCAAGAGTGTTGATTCTTACTCCTCCATATCTCTTTGAGGAATTTTTCTTTGCTTATCTCCCTTATACTTTCTCCAACCTACATAAGATAATGTAAGGATAATCACACTTCCAGTCGAAATCATTACCCAGATTAAGGAAGGATCCGCTTCATCTTCAGTCATATTATCAAAGATTGTTCTTAAATCTAATTCCATTTGTTCAAGCTGCTGCAATCTAGTTGATGTTTTTAATGCTTCATCCCGATATGAGTCTAAAAAGCTGATGTGAGAATCGAGGCGTTGAACAGTTAGTGGTGATACATCCACTTTTAGACTCGGATGAATCATATCATACTTTTCCATAAATAAATCCAACTGATTCTCATATGTTTGTTTATCACCTTCAACAATCGTTTCCTTCATCTGATTGAATGTGGTCATAATTGAGTGCTCCATCTCAGTCCATAAAGGCTGATGCTCTGAACGAATGGCATCTATTACAAGACGAAACTGAGTCACCTTTTTCACTCTTTCCTCTAGCGATAACGATGTTGAATTTAAAGCCTCAACAGCATGATCATGCGTAACCGTAATAATTCTTAGTTCATCCATAGAATAATTTCTGTCATTCACATTTACTTTTAGAAACTCATTTGAAAAATACTCAAGCATACTCTTGGCATCTTCATATCGCTCCTGTTTTACTAATTGCAAGGCCTGATCTGATAACTGATCAAGTTTTTCCCAATGGTCATGTGCGTGCGCATGAGAAGAAATAGGGAATACAATCATAAAAATTAATAGTGCATATGCGATTCTTGAACATCTCATACTTGTCCCTCCTCAAACTTCTAATAAGAATGTATGAGGAATTGGACAAGAGTAGACCTATCTTAATTATTTTTTTAGACTTTTACTTTATGTCTAAAATAAAACGATTTTTTCTAATACATAAGAAATATGCTAGGAAGATTGATAGTAAGGACAACCAAAATGTAAAATAGCCAATTTGTGGAATGAATTGGTCTAATACAGTATATCGTGGCAGCATAAAAAACACGTAATCGATGATATCATTATGTATTGTCCATATCGCTGCAATGATCAGATGAATGGGTTTGATCCGATAGAATGGTGCATAAAGTAACCCTTGGATCGCCATACCTAAATGAGAAAATATAAGCATATAGGCAACGGGGTCCAAATATCCTGTTACAAAATAAGTAAGAATGTTCATCACAACCGCCCATATCCCATACTTAAATAAAGTAATAATCGCTAATGCTTCAATTAGTCCCCAATTTTTCCGTAGTAAAAAAGCAACAAGGACGAAACAGAAAAATAGGCTGGCAGTAGGACTATCTGGTACAAATGGAAGAAAATGAGGTGGTGTTGTTTGCAATTGTGATCTATACCATATAAACCCATAAATTGTCCCGGGAACATTAATGATAAGAAATAACCATATAATAGACCGATGTCCCAAAAAATAATATAGTGATTTATTCAATAATAAAACCAACTTTCATATTTGATCTAGCTTTGGTCGTTCAAAAAAGCTGACTTACTAAGTCAGCTTTTTCATAAGTTTATTTGGATGTAACTTCAGAAATAAATTGTGATAGTTTTTCTAATTCTTCATCAGAACCATCAAACATATTAGCAGGCATTTGTCCAACACCGTTTACAGCTATATCGGCAATTTCTTCCGGTGTTAAACCATTATCTACTAAGGCTTTCCCAGCAGGACTTCCTTCTAGATTTTCACCATGACATCCAATACAGCCTTTTTCCTGATACAGAAGATAACCATCAGATTCTTTATCAATTTCAGCTTCTGCTACAATTGCACCTTGTTCAGCTTTAAGCTCCCAATCCGTTTGAGCAACAGACTCCCATGTTAAGTAGAAAGTCGCGGCTACCCCAAGGAGCATAAGACCAGTCGCAATCGGTCTCTTAGATGGACGACGCTCTGGACCACGATCTAAAAACGGCGCAAGCATCAAAGCTCCAAAAGCTAGACCTGGAATAACAAGAGCTCCAATAATCGTATATGGTCCTGCAGCATATTGATATTTTAATAATTGATATAAAAATAAGAAATACCAGTCTGGAAGCGGAATATAAGCAGTATCAGTAGGATCTGCAATACGTTCTAATGGAGGTTCATGCGCAACTGTTAAGCATAAAAATCCTATTAAAAATACTGCTCCTACCATCCACTCTTTTAAAAGAAAGTTTGGCCAAAACGCTTCCGTTTTACCTGGGAATTCTGAGTAATCTTTTGGGATATTCGGTTTCCTTACTGCTGGAACACGAGAATCTCCTACAAATTTCATCCCTTTACCGCGATGCATGATCAGTTCCCCTCCTTTTCAAGTCAATCTATCAAAATTTTATAGTGGGCCAGAAATACCCTGTTTTCTAATCATCACAAAATGCGCTGCCATTAAGCCAAATAATGCAGCTGGTAAGAAAAATACATGAATAGCAAAGAATCTTGTTAACGTTTGCGCTCCAACAATCTCCGGATGACCCGATAACAACGTTTTAATATGCGGTCCAAGTATCGGTACTGCTTCCACAATTTGAAGTGTTACCTTTGTCGCGAATAATGCTTTCATATCCCAAGGTAATAAATAACCTGTTAGACCTAATGCAAGCATAACGAAGAAAATTAAAACCCCTACAATCCAGTTTAATTCACGTGGCTTTTTATATGCACCTTGGAAGAAAACACGAAGAGTATGTAAAAACATCATGACGATAACTAAACTCGCTCCCCAGTGATGCATTCCACGTACAATTTGTCCAAACGCAACTTCATTTTGTAGGTAATATACAGATTCCCATGCATTTTTAATATCTGGAACATAATACATGGTTAAGAACATACCTGATAATATTTGAATCACTGTTACAAAGAACGTTAAACCTCCGAAACAGTATACGAAAGCTGAGAAATGATGAGCAGGATTGACATGCTCAGGTACTTCATGATCTGCAATATCGCGCCACATAGGCGTAATATCTAAACGCTCATCAACCCAATCATAAATCTTATTTAGCATCTATTACGCCCCTTCCTGTGGTTTTGCTTTTCCTAAATACAACCATCCATCTTTGACTTCTGCAACATATCTGTCTAATGGTGCAATCGGTGGTGTACCTTTTACATTGTCTCCATTTTTTTCATACAGACCATAGTGACATGGACAGAAGAAACGATTTTCATTTGCTGGATCTGTATTCCAGTCAACTGTACAGCCTAAATGTTTACATACAGGTGATAAAGCTACAATTTTATCGTTTTCATCTTTAAAAACCCAAGCTGATCTTGGTTCTTCAGATTCATACCATGCATCAACCTGATTGACTTTAAAGTCAAAACGTTTTGGCTCAGTCGTAATGTCATCAACTTTCCCAACCTGAACCATATCCTGTTCTGCCGCCGGCTTAAGAACTGGATCAATTGCAAAACGTACCATTGGCATTAGCATACCTGCAGCCATAAATCCTCCAACGCCAGTTAAGGTATAGTTCAAAAACTGACGTCTTGATACCCGATGTTTTTTCTCGCTCATTATTTTCCCCCCTCTATCAAAATCTAAGTCCAACCGGACATGAATTTAACACATATAATACTAGGACATACTCATGATATATCAATATTATGGTGAGGTCAATATTATCATTCTCTTAACTAAAAGGAAGTATGTGATAAACTCTAGAAATTTAAGTTATGAGTTTTCATTTTTTTT
>JBEQAC010000060.1:0-15346 GCA_041640535.1 Bacillaceae bacterium | reverse complement strand
GTAATATCTTAGCCACAAATAGACGATGAAATGCTTTATTAATTATCTTAAAGAAACTGTATAGGAAGTTAAGAGAAGTAGGAAGATAAAAACAATCGAAATGCAGTAATAGGAGGAAACTATGAATAAAAAAATAATCATCTTGTTTTTTGTTATTGGATTATTGTTAACACCGATTTTAACGGCGGCTCATGTAAAATGGTTTACAGATATTGCTCCAGAAAAAGAATCAATTGAGAATATTATTTCTCCACTTTTTATGTCACTAGCAATACTGTCGGCACTCATTCTTTCAATTTTGCCTCAGTTATTACCGAAGTTAATGAAATTACCATATGCATTGAAAATCGATCGAAAACTAGATCAGTTTCGAAAATACTCTAGGCATATTTTAAAATATGGGACAGCTCTTACTCTAATTATTCAGGTGCTCTCTGGAACCATGTTTGCCCCTGAATTCGCTATCCAATATTTATGGGAAACCATTGCGATATGGATTGCGATTATTTTATTGTGTATCCCTTCACACTATGCAACTAAGGCTGCAGCTGGAATCTTATTAGTGTTGTTTTTTTATGTACTCGGAAATGTCGGATTATTTCACATGTTGGACTATGGTTTCTATTTGGCCATTATTTTTGTGTTATTTATCGGAAAAACAAAGCTAGAGAACTGGGGCTTTCCTTTCCTTTATCTAGGAACAGGTCTTTCATTATGTTGGGTTGCTGTCGAAAAATGGGTATACCCTATAATGAGTATTGATATTATCGAAAATCATGGTGTCCCAACATTCGGATTTTCACCAACCGCTTTTATTGTCATGGCTGCGTTTATTGAATTTATTGTGGGTTACTTATTAGTTGTAGGAATTTTAAACAGAATACTTTCATTTGTTCTAACATTAATTTTTATTTCAACAACGATGTTATTTGGTGTGACAGAGATAATTGGGCATTTTATGATTCATATTGTTTTGGTGATTTTCATTATCGAAGGTGTTTCATTCTACTATCCTCCGATAAAAATGCATAAGACTGTCATTGATCAAATGGTATTTGTGTTCTTAAACTTTCTCTTTGTCCTTGCAACATTTATTCTCATCTATTACCGATTTGCTTAAAAAAGAGGTTTATCCTCTTTTTTTTATTGGCAAAAAGAGGGGAATCTATATAATAAAAAAGAATTTATTTAATTTTAATAAAATTATGAGAGCAATAGTGAACGATTATTGTTGTTTAATCGTATTATTTTTAGCGCTAAACAATTGTAATTTTTCTAGCTAGGGGAGCGATATGGTTGGAGGAGACTGATTTAATTGAGCGTGCAAAGCGGGGTGACTCGAAAGCCTTTGCATTTCTTTTTAAAGAGCACTATCCTTTTCTTGTAAAATACTTAATCAAAGTTACCATGAATTCTGATCTTGCAGAAGATCTTGCTCAAGATACGATGATTAAATGCATTGAAAAAATTAAGTTGTACAATGGGAAAGCAAAATTTTCCTCTTGGCTTATTTCGATTGCAACAAATCAATATATTGATACAATACGAAAAAACAAAAGAGAGAGTAACTGGAAGCTTCAAGAACAATCGGTGCGAAAGATGAAATGGGATTTTGACAGTCGTAATGAGGATTGGAATGATGTGATGAGTTCCTTAGGAAGGCTAACGGATGAAATCAGAATTCCAATTGTGTTAAAGCATTATTATGGGTATACCTATGAAGAGATTGGAAAGATGTTAAATATTGCAACCGGAACAGTAAAATCAAGAATTCATAATGGGATTCAAGTCATAAGAAAGGAGTTGAACTCGGATGAGAAAAGACAAGTCCGAACAACATAACAACGAAATAGAACATTTTGATGAAGAACCCATTCTTGAAGACATTAGAGCGAGTCTACAAAAAATGGATGACGCTTATCCTGTCACTACTCCCGAATTGAGCTGGTTTGAACATATGATTGAAGTGGAACAGCTTCAGTTAAAGAAAAAGTTTAGAAAAGATTTATTGATATTTTTTAGTTGTGTACTAATCATCATAGGCTTAGTCATTATTACCTTAATACAAGCTCCCCTTATTTTTCTGTTTTTACAGGTGATGGTAACGTGTTTTATTCCAATTTATGTTTACTTACAGCAAAAAAATAGTGAGAAGATCATATGAAGACGATAGAGATTGGTACCATCATATTAGTAGTGATTATCTTAATTGCACAAAGTACATGGCTGTTTTTAGATGCACGAAAGCGTGGCCACAACTATTGGTTTTGGGGTTTAATAGGTCTTATCCAAGCTCCTTGGCCAACTGTTTTCTATTTACTTTTTGCACGTAAAATCAATAGAAGGTGGTTAAAAAAGAGAGAATGAAAAAATAAAATAGTTTGACAATTAGTTAAAACATGTTACTATTAGTATCGTAAAAGGAATTAAATAGTATTTTTTCCACTAGGGGTGCCTTCTTTAAGGCTGAGATTAAAGTGTGACTTTGAGACCCTTAGAACCTGATCTGGCTCATACCAGCGTAGGGAAGTGGAGTAGAGGGAATAACTTGACTTTTTTGTTTTTCCAAATACAACCACTTTCTTTATGTTGGCAAAGAAAGTGGTTTTTTTGTGCCCTTTTTGAACCAATCACATCAATTTCGTTCAGTGCACGGAGCGGGATTGAAGCAATAAAACGTACTCAGTTCAACAAAACTGGCCTACATACAATTAGGAGGAGAAGTATGACATTTTCTAAACAGTTGAGAGAAGAAGCAGATTTTATTTGGGAAGCGAGTTTTCATCATCCATTTGTCAAGGGGATTGGAGATGGAACGTTGCCACTAGAGTGTTTTCGATACTATGTGATGCAAGATGCGTATTATTTAACCCATTTTGCAAAGGTACAGTCCATTGGTGCAGCAAAAGCAAATGATCTTGAAACGACAAATCGAATGGCGATTCATGCGCAGGGAACCTATGAAGCTGAATTATCACTTCATGAAAATTTCTCAAATCGTCTTAATATTAAAGAAGAAGAACAAGCAAGTTTTAAGCCGGCTCCAACAGCATATGCCTATACGTCACATATGTATCGCGCTGCCCATAATGGTCATTTAGGGGATATAATCGCAGCCATCCTTCCTTGTTACTGGTTATATTATGAAATTGGCGAAAGATTAAAAGGCTGCACGCCAGCTGAGCCGATATATCAAGAATGGATTGCCGCTTATGGTGGTGATTGGTTTAGAACGTTAGTTGAAGAACAAATCAATCGTCTTGATCAAATTGCAGAGACGGTGACAGAAGAAGACAGACAACGCATGAAAGAGCATTTCATCATCAGTAGCCAATATGAGTATTCATTTTGGGAAATGGCTTATCGATTAGAAAGCTGGCCAGTTGTTCAACTAGAATTATAATTTCATATTTAAATAAAAGGAGTCTTTATCATGAAAAAAGGGTTAAAGCTAACAGATATTTTAGTTACTATTGTTATTGCCATCGCGTTTGGGATTGTTTATATTCTTTGGGGTTCGTTTTATTATGTTGTTAAACCCCTTGGATTACACTTAGATCAGTTTATTTATGGAATGTGGTTTATCGCTGCACCTGTTGCCTATTTAATCATCAGAAAACCAGGTGTTGCATTACTAGCTGAAATTGCGGCAGCATCAGGAGAATTTCTTTTAGGTTCGCCTTGGGGATTAACTGTCTTGCTATATGGGGTAATACAGGGGCTATTCTTCGAATTAGTTGTTTTGGCTGTGAAATATAAGAAATACAATCTTGGAGTAATCATACTCGGTGGTCTTGCTGCTACATTAGGATCTGTCGTTATGGACATTGCATACGGTGAAATTGAAGCCTTGGCTGCTTGGAACTTAACGTTATACTTAGTCATGCGCTTTATCGGTGGAATCGTGTTTGCAGGAGTCCTACCTTATTATTTAGTCAAGGTATTAGAATCAACAGGTGTCACCAATCTTGTTCGTCCTGCTACAAAAGCTGATTACGAAGCATTAGATAAATAATTCCCCTAGAGGTGAATCAATGGATACAATTGCACATGTAAAAAACCTACGATTAAAATTTTCTGGAGGTGAATCCTTGTTATTCAAGGATTTATCCTCTTCTTTTTATAAAGGTGAAAAAGTATTACTACTTGGTCCTTCTGGATGTGGAAAATCTACTTTACTTCAAGTGTTAACAGGGATTATACCAAATTCGATTGAGGTACCTATGAAGGCAGATAGTGTGAAAATCCCTACATCCTGGGGATATGTGTTTCAGGATCCAGATACGCAATTTTGTATGCCGTTTGTAGATGAGGAAATTGCCTTTGTCTTAGAAAATCTGCAAGTACCGAAAAGTGAAATGAAAGGGCGGATTCTTGATTTACTAACTAAAGTAGGGCTGTACTTAGAAAATCCTCAAACAAGCATCAATACTTTATCAGGTGGCATGAAGCAGCGATTAGCGATCGCGTCAGTTCTTGCGTTAGAGCCCGATGTTCTTTTTTTAGACGAACCTACTGCCATGCTTGATCCACAAGGGACGAAGGAGATATGGGAAACCATTAAAGAAGTAGGAAAAGATAAAACAGTCTTAATCGTTGAACATAAAATTGATCATGTTCTTGATTTCATTGACCGAATTATTTTATTTAATCGCTTTGGTGAGATTATTGCTGAAGGAGATAAAGAGGATATTTTCTCAAAATATAAAGAGGAAATAAAAGCTCAAGGTATATGGTATCCAGGGGTATGGGATGATTATGCTGTTCAAAAGCATTTATCTAAAGAGGGGGAATACGTCACGGACTCAAACGATGTGATCAACCTTCATCGCTTTAAGGGGTTTCGTGTGAAAGAAGAAAAAATCACGGTGGAAAAAGTCGATGCCAAAAGAGGTGAATGGATTGTAATTAAAGGGGAAAATGGGGCAGGAAAAAGCACCTTACTTCATTCACTAATGCAATTTATTAAAACAACAGGCAATTATACAGTGAATGGTACCCCTATCAAAAAGCTTAGAAAAATAACGGATGAAATGACCTTTGTCTTTCAAAATCCTGAATTTCAGTTTGTAACAAATTCAGTATTTGAAGAAATTGCTTTTTCATTAAGACTGAAGAAGTGGAGTGAATCAGCGGTCACAGAAAAAGTAGAGGAGCTGCTAACTAGATTTCAACTAACAGCGCACAGACATCATCATCCCTATCAATTATCAATGGGGCAAAAAAGGAGATTAAGTGTAGCAGCTTCCATTGTCCTAGAACAAAACATCATGTTATTAGATGAACCAACCTTTGGTCAAGATTCAAAAAATACCTTTGCTCTTTTAGAGCTTATCGAAAGTTATCGATTAAAAGGTTCGACCATTTTGATGGTCACTCATGATGAACACATAATGAATCATTTTGCTACAAGACTTTGGACGATTCATGAAGGAAAATTAATAAAAGATGAAAAAGTAAATGACGATAGTTTTAGTCAAGCTCAGACGATGGGGATTGTCTAGAGGAGGAAGTAAATGCAACTCAATTTTTCATATAGAGAAACATGGCTACATGCCATTAATCCTAGTATTAAGCTAATAACCATGATTCTTTTATTTATGATTGTGTTACTCATTCATAATGTCAATTATATTATCAATTTTACGATCGTAGCTTTCATCCTATTTGTGGGTTTTACGGGTCATCCAATGAAAAGAATATTGCTACTTACGATCCCATTTTTCATTATATTTATCTCAACAGCTTCAACCATGGTGCTGTTCGGAAAAGGCGAAACGACATGGGTTAAGTGGGGACTTATTCATATAACAGAGGAGAGCTTTTATAGAGGAATTCATATAGGGTTTCGAGCCCTGATTTTTGCTTCACTAGGACTGACCTTTGCATTAACAACGCGTCCTGTGTTTCTCTTTTACTCGTTAATGCAGCAATTAAGACTTAAGCCTAAATATGCATACAGCTTTATGGCAGCTTTAAGATTAATTCCAATAATGATGGAAGAATTTGAAACGATTCGCCAAGCAATGAAGGTACGTGGTGTAGAAAGTCAAAAGGGATTCATCGCCTTTTTTCGAAAGTTTATAACTTACTCGATTCCTTTACTTTCACAAAGTATTCGAAGAGCACATCGAATTGCAGTGGCAATGGAAGCGAAGCGTTTCTCAGAGGTGAAGAAAAGAACCTATTATTATGAAATTCGTTTCTCGCGAAAGGATCTTGTTTTCATTGGATACTTTGTCATTTGTTTAACACTTGGATACTATTTAGCAATCTATTTTCCGTATTTTTCAGTATCAGACATTAGATTTAACTAAATATCTAACTTAGAGGAGGTAACATGAGCAGGTATGAATTACATATTATTTCTACAGGATTACAGAATGTTAAAGAATTTTGTGAGATTGCTAGTTTAATACAAAAGGATGTGGACTATTTTCACATACGTGAAAAAGCATTAAACACAAGACAGTTAATAGAGATGATTGAGCTCTTAAAAGAAATGAGGGTTCCACTGTCAAAGGTGATCATCAATGATCGGGTGGATCTTGCGTATATGAAAAAGGCGGCTGGCATTCAGCTTCCCTATCATGGTGCGCCGGTTAGCTTAGTAAGAAAAAGCTTTCCAGATCTAAAGATTGGGAGTTCTATTCATTCACTAGAGGACTTGAAGGTTGCTGAGGGTGGCGGAGCTGATTTTGTCCTGTATGGGCATATATTTGAAACAAATTCAAAGCCTGGGAAAAAACCAAGAGGGATTAATCAGCTTAAGGAAATAACCAGTTACTCGTCCGTTCCTGTAATTGCAATTGGAGGGATTAAACCTAGTAATATATCGGAAGTCTTAGGGGCTGGTGCTAATGGTATTGCAGTGATGTCTGGTATTTTACTTGCGGAAGATCCGATCATTTCTATAAAAGAATACCGACAACAATTAAAGAGAGGAGTTGATTAAATTGAACCAGAATTATGATTGCATTGTCGTTGGTGGAGGAGTAATTGGAGGTTCGATTGCGTATAGTCTTGTAAAAAGAGGGAAAACGGTCCTTTTATTAGAAAGAAATCGTCTAGCACAAAAGGCTTCTAGTGCAGCTGCGGGAATGTTGGCAGCAGGAGCAGAGTTTGAGAATGAAGGACCGTTAGTTGACTTAGCTAGAAAAAGTAGGGCGATGTTTCCTGCACTTTCTGCTGAGTTAAAAGAGTTATCAGGCATTGATATTGAGCTGATTAATAAAGGGATTTATAAAATAGCAATCTCGAAGCAAGAAGAGCTTGAGTTTAAGAGAATTTATTCCTTTTTAAAGCAGGCTGATGAATCAGTGGAATGGTTAACAGGTGATGATATTAGGACAAGAGAAAAAAAGCTTTCAGGTCATATTCGCTCTGCCATTTATTTACCAATGGATGGGCAAGTTTTAGCACCAAGTCTAGCAAACGCCTTCATGAAGTCAGCTGCA
The DNA here is from genome assembly GCA_041640535.1 of Bacillaceae bacterium. Classification (GTDB taxonomy): domain Bacteria; phylum Bacillota; class Bacilli; order Bacillales; family Bacillaceae_L; genus Litchfieldia. Next base: position 7,889 of record JBEQAC010000060.1, on the reverse strand, counting down.
AAATTAGGTGTGGAAACAAAAGAATTTATAGATGTTTACTCTATTATTAGTGATAACGGAAAAATAGTAGGAGTAAATACAAATGAAGGTATTTTCAAGGCAGATAATGTGATTGTTGCTGGAGGAGCATGGAGCGATAAACTTCTTGCTTCAGTAGGTGCTAATCTTCAAGCCTATCCGGTAAAAGGCGAGTGTTTTTCTGTGTGCACTGAACGTCCTTTACTCACAGGAACAATCTTCTCACATGGCTGCTATCTGGTGCCAAAAAGTGGTGGCAGACTAATTGTAGGAGCTACGGTTAAGCCAAATACATATAACGAGGATGTTTCTGTAGACGGCATTGCCACATTAATGGAAAAAGCGAGGCGAATTCTCCCTTCGATTGGGGAGGCACAGTGGGAAAAAGCGTGGACTGGAATTCGGCCACAAACAAGTGACGGACTCCCATATTTAGGAGAAGTGCCTTCGTGCAAAGGACTGTTGGTTGCAACAGGGCATTATCGAAATGGGATATTATTATCACCCATTACTGGAGAGATTATCGCTGACTTAGTAGAGAAAAAACAGTCTACCTTTAATCTTGAACCATATCGAATCAATCGCCATGAGCCTTTACTAGTTTAATAAAAGGGGGAAAGAGTGTGGAACTATTTATTAATGGGGAAAAAGTCAATATTCCTAATGAAGTAAAGACTGTCGCTATGCTTTTGCAGCATTATCAATTAGATCAAAAAGTTGTAATTGTTGAATTAAACGAAGTGATTTTAGAAAAAGCTCAGCATCAAGAAACAAGAGTAACGGATCGCGATAAAATTGAAATTGTACATTTTGTAGGAGGCGGATGACCATGTTAAAAATAGGACACTATGAATTTACATCGAGGTTATTATTAGGAACAGGAAAGTACCCAAATTTTGATATCCAAAAAGAGGCGGTTGCAGTTTCAGAAGCAGAGATTTTAACATTTGCGGTAAGAAGAATGAATATTTTTGAAGCAAATCAGCCTAATTTTTTAGAAAAACTAGATCTTCAAAAATATACGCTGCTACCTAATACAGCAGGAGCAAAAACAGCAGACGAAGCAGTTCGAATTGCAAAACTAGCGAAGGCTTCTGGACTTTGTGATATGATAAAGGTTGAAGTCATCGGCTGTCAAAAAACACTATTACCAGACCCAATTGAAACATTAAAGGCTTCAGAAGAATTATTAAAAGAAGGGTTTATAGTCTTACCATATACGTCAGACGATGTTCTGTTAGCAAAACGTTTAGAAGAATTAGGGTGTCATGCCATCATGCCGGGCGCTTCTCCAATTGGCTCTGGACAAGGAATTGTTAACCCACTTAATTTAAGCTTTATTATCGAACAATCGAGAGTACCAGTGATTGTGGATGCTGGAATCGGAACACCTTCTGATGCAGCATTGGCAATGGAGTTAGGTGCAGATGGAGTATTATTAAATACGGCAGTTTCCGGTGCAAATGATCCAGTTAAGATGGCTAAAGCGATGAAGCTTGCGATTGAAGCTGGAAGACTTGGTTATGAAGCGGGTCGTATTACGAAAAAACGTTATGCAACAGCAAGTAGTCCTATGGAAGGAATGAGTATTGGTTGAGTGAACGATATTCACGTCAGGAATTATTTGCTCCAATTGGAGTAGACGGTCAAGCTGAAATACGAAAAAAGCATGTGCTTATTATTGGTGCCGGGGCACTTGGAACAGGAAGTGCAGAGGGGCTTGTTCGAGCTGGAATTGGTAGAGTAACGATTGTTGACCGTGATTATGTTGAATGGAGCAATCTGCAACGTCAAAATCTCTATCATGAAGCAGACGCGAAAGGACGAATTCCTAAAGCTATTGCAGCAGAAGCTAGGTTAGGAAGTATCAATTCAGACGTGTTGATCCAAAGCTTTGTCATGGATGTTACGGTGGAAGAAATTGAAAAACTAGTAGAGGATGTTGACCTCATATTAGATGCTACCGATAATTTTGATACCCGCATGTTAATTAATGATGCATCGCAAAAGTATAATATTCCCTGGATTTATGGAGCGTGTGTTGGAAGCTATGGAATAAGTTATACAATCCTTCCCGGTGAGACACCTTGTTTGAATTGTCTTTTAGAAACTGTTCCAATGGGAGGATTGACCTGTGATACAGCGGGAATTATCTCTCCAGCAGTTCAAATGGTGGTCGCTTATCAATTAACAGAGGCTTTGAAAATTTTAGTTGGAGACTATGCTTCACTGAGGAAAAAACTAGTATCCTTTGATTTATGGAAAAATCAACATACTGCCATTAATGTTGAACGTATTAAAAAGGAAGGCTGTCTATCTTGTGGGTCTGAACGTACATATCCGTATTTGTCTTATTCAAACCAAACGAAGACAGCTGTTTTATGTGGTCGAAATACCGTCCAAATCCGTCCGGCTAAACGAGTGGAACGAGATCTAAATAAACTAGCAAACATACTTTCAGCTCAAGGTGGAAAAATAGAACAAAATCCATATTTATTATCCTTTTCTATTAAAGAACACCGATTAGTCATTTTTAAGGATGGACGTGTATTGGTACATGGTACAAAGAATATTGCAGAAGCAAAAACACTATATCATCGTTATATTGGTTAGTACATCGGATCTCCTTGATCCAAGAGGAGGAGTAGAATAAATGGTTGTAAAAGCATTAACAATTGCAGGTTCTGATAGTGGTGGAGGCGCAGGAATCCAAGCTGATTTAAAAACCTTTCAAGAATTAGAGGTTTTCGGAATGTCAGCTATTACTGCAGTCACAGCTCAAAATACATTGGGGGTTCATGGGGTTTATCCATTATCCATTGAAGCAGTGGTACAGCAAATCAAAGCAATTGCCGACGATCTTCCTCCAAATGCGGTAAAAACAGGCATGCTTTTTAGCAGTGAGTTAATTGAAGCAGTTGCCCACGAAATAAAACAAGCAAACTGGACAAACCTAGTTGTTGACCCTGTCATGGTGGCGAAAGGTGGAGCACCTCTTTTACAAGAACAGGCTGTTGAATCTTTAAAGAAAAATTTAATTCCACTTTCACATGTGATTACACCTAATATCCCTGAAGCAGAGGTCATTGTTGGATTCGAGATTGATTCTCTCGAAAAACGAAAAGAGGCGGCTAAAAAGATTCATCAACTAGGTGCAAAAAATGTCGTCATTAAAGGAGGGCACGGTGAAGGCACTGAAATTGTGGATCTTCTATTTGATGGGGAAGAATTTCATTTGCTCACTAGCTCGAGAACGGAGACAAAGCATACGCATGGTACAGGGTGTACCTTTGCAGCAGCGATTACTGCAGAATTAGCAAAGGGGTTACCAGTGAAAGAAGCCGTTATAACAGCAAAAGCGTTTATTCAAGCGGCAATAGAGGATACGCTTGGTATTGGCTGTGGACACGGTCCAACCAATCATTGGGCATACAAACGAAGAGGGGAAAAAGAACATGGATAGTTTGAAGGACGCATTAAAATTATACTTTGTAATGGGAAGTCCAAACTGTCACTATGATCCACGCCAAGTACTTAAAGAAGCTATCAAAGGTGGCATCACTCTTTATCAATTTAGAGAAAAGGGAACTGGGCATTTAACAGGAGACGAAAAACGTCAACTTGCAAAAGATTTACAAACAATATGTAAAGAACATCATATTCCCTTTATTGTTAATGATGAAGTCGATTTAGCGATCGAGCTTGGTGCAGATGGAGTACATATTGGACAAGAAGATGATGCCATTGAAGAAGTACGTGCAAAAATTGGGAAGATGATTCTTGGTGTTTCAGCACATACAGTTGAAGAGGCGTTTACTGCAATACAACAAGGTGCCGATTATCTTGGTGTGGGCCCCATGTATGAAACCAAGACAAAAGAGGACGCAAGAGAAGTCATGGGAACAGAGATGATAAGAAAGATGCGTAAAGAGGGAATTACACTTCCGATTGTTGGAATTGGAGGCATTTCAGAAGGACGAATTGAAGCTGTGATGAAGGCTGGAGCTGATGGTGTTGCGATCGTTTCAGCCATTAGTCAGGCAGATGATATTGTAGACGCAACGAAATGTTTATTACACGAAGTGAAAAATTTGTAGAAAAAGTAATAATTGACAATTTTATGTCTACGGTGATAAGCTTACTAAGAAAACAAATACTATAAATTGGAAAAGGAGGGTTTAGAGATGAAAAAGTTAAGAGTAGTAAATCATATTCATGAACTAAATAATCACGTAACCCTTCTTTTAGATATATAATATAGACTTTATATTATATAGATGAAGCACAGGTTACGTACGTCGTGATGTGTGCTTTTTAATGAGATTCCTGCTTATTCTTATAGTGGTTGAATTTTTATTTTTAAGGCATAACGCATAAAACGCGTATGCCTTTTATTTTTGGTTAAATCTTCCAAAAGTTGGAAGTTAACAATAATAAAATATTGGAGGTTATGTCATGAAAGTAGTAGCTGTAATGGGAATGATGTATGCGGGAGATCTCGAAGGTGGCTAGTAATGTTATTATTGAGGAAGGGAGATTACAATTATGTTATCGGTTTTAGTAAAATTAGCTTGGTTTTTTAAACAGTATTGGAAAAGGTATACGGTTGCTATTGTGTTATTAATTTTTGTAGGAATTTTAGAGATCATTCCTCCAAAATTAATTGGAATCGCAATCGATGAAATTCATGTTGGCACATTAACAAAAGAAAAATTAATCCAATACATTTTATTTTTGGCAGGGCTTGCAATCATAATTTACGGTGTAACCTATACATGGATGTATAAATTGTTTGGTGGTGCTTATTTGGTTGAGCGTATTCTTCGCGGGAAATTTATGAGGCATCTACTTAAAATGACTCCACCGTTTTATGAAAGAAATCGTACAGGAGACCTAATGGCTCGTGCAACGAACGATTTAAAAGCGATTTCACAAACGGCAGGCTTTGGAATATTAACTCTTATAGATTCAAGCATCTTTATGCTTACCATTTTATTAACGATGGGATTTTTAATTAGTTGGAAACTTACTCTTGCTGCATTAATACCTTTACCAATTATGGCCATTGTGATGCAAATTTATGGTAAGAAGATTCATCAGCGATTTACGGAGGCACAGGATGCTTTTGGGGATATGAATGATCAAGTACTAGAATCAATTGCGGGTGTTCGTGTCATACGTGCGTATGTACAAGAGAAAGCAGATCAATCTCGTTTTCATACATTAACAGAAGATGTCTATGTAAAAAATGTCAAGGTGGCTAAAATTGATGCTTTATTTGAACCTACTATGAAAATTCTAGTAGGTATAAGCTATCTTATAGGTCTTGGCTATGGGGCGTATTTAGTGTTCCACAATACGATTACGTTAGGTGAACTAGTGTCATTTAATGTTTATTTAGGAATGATGATTTGGCCAATGTTTGCAATTGGTGAATTAATCAATATTATGCAGCGTGGAAATGCTTCTTTAGATCGTGTGAATGAAACACTTTCTTATGTTCCAGACGTCTCAAATCACCATGAAATCATCCATGTTGGAATACCTAGTAGCATTACATTTGATCATGTTACCTTTCAATATCCTAGCTCAACGGTTAAGAATTTAGACGATGTATCATTTACAATTAATAGAGGTCAAACACTTGGGATTGTAGGAAAAACTGGAAGTGGGAAAACGACGTTAGTGAAACAGCTTTTACGAGAATATCCACTTGGAGATGGCCAAATCTTTCTCTCAGACGTACCAATTGAGCAAATTGCAATTGAAGAAATTCAAGGCTGGATTGGTTATGTTCCACAAGATCATGTATTATTTTCAAGAACAGTGAGAGAAAATATTTTATTTGGGAAAAAGGATGCATCTGAAGAAGAACTGCACAAAGCCATTCAGCTTGCTGCCTTTGAAAAGGACTTAACCATGCTCTCAGACGGGTTAAACACATTAGTTGGTGAAAAAGGAGTTTCTTTATCTGGTGGACAAAAGCAGCGAATCTCAATTGCTAGAGCGCTAGCTGTGGATCCAGAAATTTTAATACTGGATGACTCTCTTTCTGCCGTTGATGCGAAAACGGAGACGGCGATTTTAGAAAATATTCGTAAAGAAAGAGCAGACAAAACAACGATTATTACAACACACCGTTTATCTGCTGTTGAACATGCTGATTGGATACTTGTACTTGATGAAGGTAAGGTCATTGAAGAAGGAACACATGAATATCTCCTTACACTGAACGGTTGGTACAAAGAACAATTTGACCGTCAGCAAATTGCTGAGATGCAAGAAAGAGGGGTGACAGCATGAAAGTAGGAAAACGCCTCTTTAATTACGCTTTACTTTTTAAGAAGACGATTATTTTCGCATTAATTATGCTTACCATTGCAGTTGCAGCCGAGTTAACCGGTCCTTTTATTGCAAAGAAAATGATTGATGAACATATTTTAGGAATTGAGTACAACTGGTATGAAACCACAGAAAGTATAGATGCTGTGTCTTATAGTGGATCTTGGTATAAGCGCTCGGATCATTTAACCGAAACAGATCAAACGATAAAAGAGGTAAGAATTTTGCAAGTTGGTCGTTCTTATTACTTTGTTGATCAACAAATTTCCTTTGATGGTGAAAGATATGTTGATGGAAGTATGCTAAGGATTACTCGAGGTGAAAATACAGAAGTGTATCCTGCTAAGCAACTTTCTCCAAACGAGATGTTTAGCTTTTATAAGCCGGAGATTCCAAAGCTTATTCATCTCGTTATGATTTATTTTGGATTAATTATCGTATCTGCAATTTTTACCTTTGGACAGAGGTTTTATCTACAAACTTCAGCAAATCGGATTATTCAAAAAATGCGTGAGGATGTATTTGCTCAAATTCAACGTTTACCAATTCAGTATTTTGATAATCTCCCTGCGGGAAAAGTCGTTTCACGGGTAACAAATGATACAGAAGCAATACGTGATCTTTATGTCACAGTTTTAGCAAACTTTTTTACAAGTATTATCTATATTACAGGGATTTTTATTGCGTTGTTCTTATTAGATCCGACTTTAGCTTTAATATGTATGGTCATTGTCCCCATCTTAATTGTCTGGATAAAGATTTATCGAAAGTATGCATCTAAATACAATCACAAGATTCGCTCACGTTTAAGTGATATCAATGGAACGATTAATGAATCGATTCAAGGTATGCCAATTATTCAAGCTTTTCGAAGACAAGAAGAGGCGAAAAAAGAATTCGAGGCATTAAATGAGGAGCACTTTACGTACCAAAATAAATTATTAAACTTAAACGCGCTTACTTCTCATAATTTAGTTGGGGTCCTACGAAATGTTGCCTTTGTCGCATTAATTTGGTATTTTGGCGGCGGTTCACTTGGGCTCGATAGTGTGATTTCATTAGGTGTGCTATATGCATTTGTCGATTACTTAAATCGTTTGTTTCAGCCTATTACAGGGATGGTAAATCAGTTAGCGATTCTAGAGCAATCGTTAGTTGCTTCAGAACGTGTGTTTGAACTTTTAGATCTAGAGGGCATCGACGTTAGTTCTGAAGAAATTCCTCGCTATAAGGGAAATGTAAATTTTAATCATGTTAATTTTGGATATAAAGAAGGAGAGTATGTATTAAAAGATATTCATTTTGAGGCGAAGCAAGGCGAGACAGTAGCACTAGTAGGTCATACTGGATCTGGAAAAAGTTCGATTATGAATTTATTGTTCAGGTTTTATGATGTCAAGAAAGGCTCAATTACAATTGATGGAATGAATATTAATGATATGCCAAAACAAGTGCTAAGAAAGCATATGGGGATAGTTCTACAGGATCCATATTTATTTACTGGTACGATTGCAAGTAATGTAAGTTTA
>JBEQAC010000059.1:0-15379 GCA_041640535.1 Bacillaceae bacterium | reverse complement strand
GGAGTAGATTTACGAGAACCTCTGAATCCTAACGCACCTGCACTTGACCAAGAAATAGCATTACCGTGTACATCAGTAATTGTTACGATTGTGTTATTGAATGTTGAACGGATATGTGCAATACCAGCTTCAATATTCTTTTTCACACGACGCTTACGAGTATTCGTTTTACGTGCCATAAATCAAGTACCTCCTTTACTATTTTTTCTTATTCGCAACCGTACGACGTGGACCTTTACGTGTACGAGCATTATTTTTCGTATTTTGGCCACGAACAGGTAGTCCGCGACGATGACGAAGTCCGCGGTATGAACCAATCTCAATTAGACGTTTAATGTTAAGTGATACTTCACGACGAAGATCCCCTTCAACTTTTAGACGGTCAATAATATCACGGATCTTTCCTAATTCTTCTTCTGTTAAATCACGAACGCGAGTATCTTCAGAAACACCAGCCTCAGCTAGTACCTTTTGAGCCGTTGGACGACCGATACCAAAAATATATGTTAAAGAAATAACAATACGTTTATCGCGTGGAATATCAACACCAGCAATACGTGCCATTTATACGCACACCTCCTTGTATATTAACCTTGTTTTTGTTTATGTTTTGGGTTTTCACAAATAACCATTACTTTACCTTTTCTACGAATAACTTTACATTTTTCGCAGATCGGCTTTACAGATGGTCTCACTTTCATCTTTTAAACCTCCTTGGTATACGGAGTGAATTTATTTAAAACGGTACGTAATTCTACCGCGAGTTAAGTCATATGGTGATAATTCTACCGTAACTTTATCGCCAGGTAAAATACGAATAAAATGCATACGGATTTTACCAGAAACATGTGCTAATACTGTGTGACCATTTTCTAATTCAACTTTAAACATTGCATTAGGTAAAGTTTCAGTGACAGTACCTTCAATTTCAATTACATCGTCTTTCGCCATCTAAAGGTTCTCCCTTCTTCAAATCAGTAACTTGCTCATTGACAAACTTCGTTAAAGCAAAACGTAGTTTACCGTTTGTCACACGACCAGTTTCAATCATACTGCTCTGAACTTCCGGAGATACGAAATCAAAAAATTCAAGATGATTAATATTTTTCTTTTTAGGATTTTTAAACTTCCGCTTATCCCCATCAGCAAGTAATACGAAGCGTTCATTAAGAATCTCTACAATGACAGCATACTGACCAGCATCTCTGCCTTGAGTGATCAAAACAAACTGACCTATGCGCGGACTCGAATCAGAATCATTCAAAACATAATCACCTTCACTTAGGCTTTTGTTAGGATCTCATATCCTGTTTCAGTAATCGCAACCGTGTGTTCAAAATGAGCACATGTCTTGCCATCTACTGTCACAACAGTCCAGTCATCAGCTAACGTCTTTACATATCGACTACCTGCATTTACCATTGGTTCAATGGCAAGTACCATACCTGGTTTTAAACGAGGTCCCTTATTAGGTGGACCGTAATGCGGAATTTGTGGGTCTTCATGCAAGTCTTGCCCAACTCCGTGTCCGACATACTCCCGAACAACAGAGAAGTTATGGGATTCTACATATGTTTGAATTGCATGAGATATATTCGAAAGACGTTCGCCAGGTTTTGCTTCTTCTAATCCTTTAAAGAGTGACTCCTCAGTTACCTTAAGAAGTTTTTGATTTTCGCTTGAGATTACACCAACCGGATACGTCCAAGCTGAATCTCCATGATAGCCATTATAATATGCACCGATGTCGATGCTTATAATATCGCCATCCTTGAGCTTACGATCACCAGGAATGCCATGCACTAACTCTTCATTAACAGAAGCACATATACTCCCGCGAAAACCATTATACCCTTTAAACGATGGAATTGCATCCAACCCGCGAATGAATTTTTCAGCAATAGCATCCAATTCTAAAGTAGTAATTCCTGGAGCGATATGTTTGACTAATTCTCGGTGAGTTAAGGCAACGATTTTACCAGCTTCACGCATGATTTCAATCTCACGCGGAGTCTTACAAATAATCATTAACGTAATCCCCCAAGCAAAGCCTGAATATCTTCATATACTAACTTAATGTCTTGTTGACCGTTAATATTGCGAAGATAACCTTTATCTTCGTAAAAACTTAATAATGGTTGGGATTGCTTCATGTTTACTTCTAGACGAGTTCCGACTGTTTCTTCATTATCATCTGCACGTTGGTAAAGCTCCCCACCACATTTATCACACACTCCAGATTCTGTAGGAGGATTAAATACGAGGTGATAAGTTGCTCCACAACTTTTACAAATTCGTCGACCTGTTAGTCTTTCAAGTAAGATATTATGATCAACATCGATATTGATAACATAATCAATATTTCGATCTAATTCAGATAAAATTGTTTCAAGTGCCTCTGCTTGAGGAACTGTACGAGGAAAGCCATCAAGTAAGAATCCTTTACTACAGTCATCTTTACTAAGTCTTTCACGAACAATACCAATCGTCACTTCATCTGGAACAAGCTCTCCCTTATCCATAAAGGATTTAGCTTTCAATCCCAGTTTAGTACCTTCTTTCATTGCAGCTCTGAACATATCTCCTGTAGAGATATGAGGGATATTATAATCTTCAACAATACGTTCTGCCTGAGTACCTTTTCCAGCACCAGGAAGACCCATTAATACTAAATTCATCGAAATACTTCCCCCTCAGTCTCCTATTAATAGGGACTGGGAATTTATTCATTCCCAGACTTATTTAATAAATCCTTTATAATGACGTTTAACTAACTGACTTTCAAGCTGTTTCATTGTTTCTAGCGCAACACCAACAACGATTAACAAACTTGTTCCGCCAATCTGTGCAGATTGTGGTAGGTCAGCAATCTGTATAAAGAATACAGGAAGAACAGAGATTGCTGCTAGGAATAAAGCTCCTACGAAGGTTAAACGGTAAAGAATTTTTGTTACATATTCTTGCGTACTTCTTCCTGGGCGGATACCAGGTATATAGCCACCTTGCTTCTTTAAGTTCTCGGCCATTTGTTCAGGATTTACCTGTACAAATGTATAGAAATACGTAAATGCAATGATAAGAGCTACATAAAGGATCATACCAACAGGTCTTGTATAATCGAATGTATTTTGAATCCACATTGTTACATCATTTTGACCAAAAAACGATGCAATTGTCGGTGGTGTAATGATAAATGAGATTGCAAAGATAACTGGAATAACACCGGCAGCATTTACTTTTAAAGGTAAATGTGTAGACTGGCCACCAACCGGGCTATTAGCTACTAAACGCTTTGCATATTGAATTGGTATTTTACGTAATGCTTGTTGAATGAAGATAACTCCCACAACAATTGCTATTACAGCTATTACAATTAGTAAAACTGTAATAATACGTAAAAATAGTTGTTCACCTGCATCTTCAAACTGCTGAGCATAAATTTGGTTAACAGTTGTTGGAATACCAGCTGCTATACCTGCGAAGATGATAATTGAAATACCATTTCCTACACCTTTTGATGTAATTAATTCACCTAACCACATCAAAAATGCTGTACCAGCTGTAAGAACAACGGCAATCAATAGGTAAGTGCCGATACCAGGATTTTCAATTAACATTCCGCCTGCCATACTATTAAATCCGTATGACATACCTAGTGCTTGGATAAAACCTAAACCAATTGTCCCGTAACGAGTAAATTGTGCTAATTTACGGCGGCCTACTTCACCCTGCTTTGACCACTCAGTAAACTTAGGAACAACATCCATCTGTAATAACTGAATAATGATCGAAGCAGTAATGTAAGGCATGATTCCCATCGCTAAGATTGAGAAGTTACTTAAGGCTCCACCACCAAATGTATTTAGAATTCCAAATACATTAAGTTCGTCATTTAATCTTAATACATCAGCATTAACATTTGGTACAGGGATAAACGTACCAATTCTAAAGACAACTAACATCAGTAGAGTGAATATTATCTTATTTCTTATATCACCAACGCGCATAAAATTGGAGATTGTCTGAAACATTAGATCACCTCAACTGTTCCGCCAGCCGCTTCAATTGCTTCTTTTGCAGTAGAGGAGAATTTGTGAGCTCTAACAGTAAGTTTCTTTTCAATGTTACCTTTACCAAGTACTTTAACTCCTGCTTTAAGGTTACTTACCACACCAGTTTCAACAAGTAATTCTGGTGTAACTTCAGTACCATCTTCAAAGCGGTTAAGAGTTTCAAGGTTAACAATAGCAAAGTCTTTTCGGCTAATGTTCGTAAATCCACGCTTTGGTAAACGTTGGAATAAAGGTGTTTGACCACCCTCAAAGCCAGGGCGTACGCCACCGCCAGAACGAGCATTTTGACCTTTATGACCTTTACCAGCTGTTTTACCATTACCTGATCCGATACCACGACCTACACGATTACGTTCTTTACGAGAACCTTCTGCTGGTTTCAATTCATGAAGTTTCATTTGGGCACCTCCTTATTTAAGAAGAAAATTCAATTATTGTTCTTTAACCGTAACAAGATGAGCAACTTTGTTAATCATACCGCGAATCGCAGCATTATCATCAAGTACAACAGTTTGATGTAATTTTTTCAATCCAAGAGTACGAACCGTTACACGTTGGTCTTCAGGACGTCCGATGACACTGCGAGTGAGGGTGATTGCTAATTGTTTTGACATTTACTTTCCCTCCTATCCTAACAGTTCTTCTACTGATTTACCACGTAACTTTGCAACATCTTCAGCACGCTTTAATTGTTTAAGTCCAGATAATGTAGCGCGAATCATGTTAATTGGAGTGTTAGAACCTAAAGATTTAGATAAGATATCACTTACTCCAGCTAACTCAAGTACCGCACGTACAGGTCCTCCAGCAATTACTCCAGTACCTTCAGAAGCAGGCTTTAAAAGAATGTTTCCTGCACCGAACTGGCCGATCACTTGGTGAGGAATCGTAGTGCCTACCATAGGTACTTCGATTAAATTCTTTTTAGCATCTTCAATTGCTTTACGGATTGCATCTGGAACTTCTTGTGCTTTACCAGTTCCAAAGCCTACATGACCGTTTTTATCACCGACAACAACTAACGCAGCAAAGCGGAATCTACGACCACCTTTAACAACCTTAGCTACACGGTTAACGGTAACAACGCGTTCTTCAAGTTCTAATTTATTTGGATCAATACGACGCATCTCATGTCCCTCCTTTTACTATTAAAATTCTAATCCAGCTTCACGAGCAGCATCAGCTAAAGCTTTTACACGACCATGATATAAATATCCACCGCGGTCAAATACTACAGATTTTACACCCTTCTCGATTGCACGTTTTGCAACTAGCTCTCCAACCTTTTGAGCAGCTTCAACGTTAGATGAACTTTCTAAGCTAAGTTCTTTATCTAAAGTAGATGCACTTGCAAGAGTTACAGAATTCACATCATCGATTAATTGAGCATAAATGTGTTGATTTGAACGGAACACATTTAAACGAGGGCGCGCTGCAGTTCCTGATAATTTAGCACGAACACGACCGTGTCTTTTTTTACGAACTGCATTTTTATCCTGTTTCGTAATCATTTACGTCACTCCTTTCTTTATACTAAAAGGTTTTACTTCGCAGTTTTACCTTCTTTACGACGTACAAATTCACCTTCATAACGGATACCTTTTCCTTTGTAAGGCTCAGGCGGACGTACATCACGAATGTTAGCAGCTAGTGCGCCAACACGTTCTTTATCAATACCTTTAACGATTACTTTAGTGTTAGAAGGTACTTCGATCTCAATACCAGCTTCAGGAGTCATTTCTACTGGGTGAGAGTAACCCACGTTAAGAACTAACTTGTTTCCTGATTTAGATGCACGGTAACCTACCCCGATAAGTTCTAAGCCGCGCTCAAAGCCTTTAGAAACACCTTCAACCATGTTTCCTAGGATACTACGAGTTGTACCGTGAAGTGCACGGTGTTCTTTATTATCAGTTGGACGAACAACGTTAATTACGTTCTCTTCAACATTGATTTGGATATCTGGGTGAAAACTACGAGTTAATTCACCTTTTGGACCTTTAACTGTTACAGTATTCTCATTTTGAATAATTGTAACACCTGTAGGGATTTCAATTGGTTTCTTACCAATACGTGACATGTACTACACCTCCATTCTTTTCGAAAACTATTACCAAACGTATGCTAATACTTCTCCACCAGTTTGTTTTTGACGAGCTTCTTTGTCAGTGATTACACCTTGTGAAGTTGAAACAAGAGCGATACCAAGTCCATTTAAAACGCGTGGAACTTCATCAGCTTTTGCATAAACGCGAAGTCCTGGTTTACTAATACGCTTTAGACCAGTAATAACACGCTCATTATTTGCACCGTACTTTAGGAAGATACGGATAATTCCTTGCTTATTATCTTCAATAAATTCTACATCACGCACAAAACCTTCACGCTTTAAAATCTCAGCAATGTCCTTTTTGATTTTAGAAGCAGGAATCTCAAGCTTCTCGTGACGTACCATATTCGCATTACGGATGCGAGTAAGCATATCTGCAATAGGATCTGTCATTACCATAGTATTTTTACCTCCTTCCCATATATGGGGATTACCAACTTGCTTTTTTTACACCAGGGATTTGACCCTTATAAGCTAATTCACGGAAACAAATACGGCATAATTTAAATTTACGAAGTACAGAATGAGGACGTCCACAACGTTCACAACGAGTGTACTCTTGAACTTTAAATTTCTGTTGGCGTTTTTGTTTCGCAATCATAGATTTCTTAGCCACGATTTCGCCTCCTTTATTTTTGGAACGGCATTCCGAACGCTGTTAATAACTCACGAGCTTCTTCGTCAGTATTAGCAGTAGTTACGATAACGATATCCATACCACGCACTTTACTTACTTTATCGTAATCAATTTCAGGGAATATTAATTGTTCTTTTACACCAAGTGTGTAGTTACCACGTCCATCAAAGGATTTCTTTGAAATACCACGGAAGTCACGTACACGCGGAAGTGAAACAGAAACCAATTTATCTAAGAATTCATACATACGCTCACCGCGCAATGTAACTTTTGCACCGATTGGCATTCCTTCACGTAGACGGAAACCAGCGATTGACTTCTTAGCGCGAGTAACAACAGGTTTTTGACCAGTAATTGCAGCTAATTCTTCAACCGCATTATCTAATGCCTTTGAATTAGCAACTGCGTCACCAACACCCATGTTAATCACGATTTTTTCAAGTTTTGGAGTTTGCATAACAGAAGTATAATTAAACTTGCTCATTAGAGCAGGTGTAATCTCTTTTTGATATTTTTCTTTTAGGCGGTTCATCTAAAGTACCTCCTTTCTTCTATACTATTTATCTAAAGTTTCACCAGATTTTTTTGCAACACGTACCTTTTTGCCATCAACCACTTGGTAACCGACTCTTGTAGGAGTTCCAGTCTTCGGATCTAATGGCATTACATTTGACACATGAATTGCTGCCTCTTTGCTGATAATCCCACCTTGTGGATTTTCTTGAGACGGTTTTGAGTGTTTTTTAATGATATTTACGCCTTCAACAAGTACACGATTTTTCTTTGGGAAAGCCTCAAGGATTACACCTTGTTTACCTTTATCTTTACCAGAGATCACTTGTACTTTGTCACCCTTTTTAACATGCATCGATTTCGCACCTCCTTGGAGACAAATCATTTTCTTATTATAGTACTTCTGGAGCTAAAGAAACAATCTTCATAAAGTTACTATCGCGTAGCTCACGAGCTACTGGTCCGAAGATACGAGTTCCACGCGGACTCTTATCATCGCGGATAATAACGCAAGCATTTTCATCAAAACGGATATATGTTCCATCATTACGACGAACTCCGCGTTTTGTACGGACGATTACCGCTTTTACAACGTCACCTTTTTTAACAACGCCTCCTGGTGTTGCTTGTTTCACTGTACAAACGATTACGTCACCGATATTAGCAGTTTTACGGCCTGAACCACCTAGTACTTTAATAGTTAACACTTCACGTGCACCAGAGTTGTCAGCAACCTTCAAACGAGTTTCTTGTTGAATCATTCATGAAACCTCCCTTCGGATTTGTGATTGATCCGAACATTTAAAATTAAATAATAACCGCTTTTTCTACAACTTCTACTAAACGAAAACGTTTAGTTGCAGATAATGGGCGAGTCTCCATAATTCTTACGATATCACCGATTTTTGCAGTGTTGTTTTCATCATGTGCTTTGAACTTTTTAGAATACTTTACGCGTTTGCCGTAAAGAGAATGTTTCTTATAGGTT
Source organism: Bacillaceae bacterium (assembly GCA_041640535.1). Taxonomy (GTDB): domain Bacteria; phylum Bacillota; class Bacilli; order Bacillales; family Bacillaceae_L; genus Litchfieldia. Next base: position 7,058 of record JBEQAC010000059.1, on the reverse strand, counting down.
TCTACAAGAACTGTAACAGTTTTGTCCATCTTGTCAGAAACCACACGTCCTGTGTAGACTTTGCGTTGGTTACGTTCACTCACTTGTGCAAACCTCCTCTCAGGTTATCGAATATTAACGACGAATCTCTCTTTCAGAGACTACTGTTCTCATACGTGCAATAGCTTTGCGAACTTCACGGATACGTGCAGTGTTCTCAAGCTGGCCAGTAGCTAATTGAAAGCGCAGATTAAATAATTCTTCTTTTAAAGATTTAACTTTTTGTTCTATTTCAGCAGTGGTTAGATCACGAATTTCATTAGCTTTCATTTGATTCACCACCAATTTCTTCACGTTTTACGAACTTAGTTTTTACAGGTAACTTATGAGAAGCTAAACGTAATGCTTCACGTGCTACTTCTTCAGATACTCCTGAGATTTCGAACATAATCTTACCAGGTTTAACTACCGCTACCCATCCTTCTGGAGCCCCTTTACCTGAACCCATACGTACTTCAAGAGGTTTTGCAGTATAAGGTTTAGAAGGGAAAATTTTAATCCAAACTTTACCACCACGTTTCATGTAACGAGTCATAGCAATACGAGCAGATTCAATTTGACGATTCGTGATCCAAGAAGCTTCAAGAGCTTGGATGCCATACTCACCAAAATGTACTTCTGTTCCACCTTTAGCTTGACCACGCATCTTTCCGCGGTGTTCTCTGCGATATTTAACGCGTTTTGGCATTAACATAATTATTTTCCTCCTTCCTCAGTTTTCTTTTTAGTAGGAAGGACCTCTCCACGATAAATCCAAACTTTCACACCGATTTTACCGTAAGTAGTATCTGCTTCAGCAGTTCCATAGTCGATATCAGCACGAAGCGTATGAAGAGGAACTGTTCCTTCACTATAGTGTTCAGCACGAGCGATGTCAGCACCACCAAGACGTCCAGAAGTCATCGTTTTGATACCTTGAGCGCCAGCACGCATAGTACGTTGAATCGCTTGTTTTTGTGCACGACGGAAAGATACACGGTTTTCCAATTGACGTGCGATATTTTCAGCAACTAGAGTTGCATCTAAGTCTGCTTTTTTGATTTCTAAAATATTGATATGAACTCTTTTACCAGTAAGTTGGTTTAAAGCTTTGCGAAGTGCTTCTACTTCTGTACCACCCTTACCGATTACCATACCAGGTTTTGCTGTATGAACAGTGATATTTACACGATTAGCTGCACGCTCGATCTCAATCTTTGATACAGATGCATCACTTAGACGTTTTGAGATATATTCACGGATTTTAAGGTCTTCGTGTAATAGATCAGAATAATCTTTTCCTGCGTACCACTTTGAGTCCCAATCACGGATAACGCCAATACGCAGACCGATAGGATTTACTTTTTGACCCACTGTTTATCCCTCCTTCTTTTCAGATAGCACGATAGTAATATGACTAGTGCGTTTATTAATTGCGCTTGCGCGTCCCATTGCACGTGGACGGAAACGTTTCAATGTTGGTCCTTCATCTACAAATACTTGTGATACAACTAAGCTATTAGCATCCATTTCATAATTATGCTCTGCATTTGCAATAGCAGAATTTAAAAGCTTTTCTACAATTGGAGAAGCAGCTTTTGGAGTATGACGCAGGATTGCTACAGCTTCACCTACTTGCTTACCTCGAATTAAATCAACGACTAAACGGGCTTTACGAGGAGCAATACGTACTGTTCTAGCGACAGCTTTAGCTTGCATAGTTAAGCCTCCTCTCATTAACGTCTTGTTTTCTTATCGTCATTTGCGTGACCTTTATAAGTACGAGTTGGTGCAAACTCACCTAGTTTGTGTCCAACCATATCTTCTGTAACATATACCGGTACATGCTTACGACCATCATAAACTGCAATTGTGTGACCAATGAATTGTGGAAAAATAGTAGAACGGCGAGACCAAGTTTTTACAACTTGCTTCTTTTCAGTTTCATTCAATTTTTCTACTTTCTTCATTAAATGATCATCTACAAAAGGTCCTTTTTTTAGACTGCGACCCATAAATGAACCTCCCTTCGTGATTGGCCTACGGTTCCAGTGAACCGTAGCACAACCCCGTTATTTTTTACGGCGACGAACGATGAATTTGTCCGATTTATTCTTTTTCTTACGAGTTTTCGCACCAAGAGTTGGTTTACCCCATGGTGACATTGGTGATTTACGTCCGATAGGAGCTTTACCTTCACCACCACCGTGCGGGTGATCGTTAGGGTTCATTACAGATCCACGAACAGTTGGACGTTTACCTAACCAACGAGAACGACCTGCTTTACCAATGTTGATAAGTTCATGTTGTTCATTCCCCACTTGACCGATTGAAGCACGGCAAGTAGCAAGGATCATACGAACTTCACCAGAATTTAAACGAACAAGAACGTATTTTCCTTCTTTACCTAGTACTTGAGCTGATGTACCAGCTGAACGTACTAATTGTCCGCCTTTTCCAGGTTTTAATTCGATGTTGTGAATAACTGTACCCACTGGTATATTCGCTAATGGTAACGCATTTCCTACTTTAATATCAGCTTCAGGACCTGACATTACTTCAAGACCTACTTGAAGATTTTTCGGAGCAAGAATGTAACGTTTTTCCCCATCAACATAATTAATTAACGCGATGTTCGCAGAACGGTTTGGATCATATTCGATTGTAGCAACGCGTCCTGGTATACCATCTTTGTCTCGTTTAAAGTCGATAATACGGTATTGACGTTTGTGTCCACCACCTTGGTGACGTACAGTAATCTTACCTTGGTTATTACGACCGCCTTTTCTATGAACCGGTGCAAGTAGTGATTTTTCAGGTGTATCAGTTGTGATTTCAGCAAAATCAGATACTGACATACCACGACGACCGTTAGAGGTCGGTTTGTACTTTTTAATCGCCATGTCTATTTCCCTCCTTCACTAGTAAACTTATACCTCAAAGAATTCAATTTCTTTGCTGTCAGCAGTTAGTTTAACAATTGCTTTTCTTCTACGATTTGTATATCCGCTATGACGTCCCATGCGTTTGAATTTACCTTTGTAGTTCATGATGTTTACTTGCTCAACTTTAACACCAAAGATTTGCTCGATAGCATCTTTCACTTCAGTTTTGTTAGCTTTCACATCAACATCAAACGTATATTTTTTCTCAGCCATTAAGTCTGTAGAACGTTCAGTAATAACGGGGCGCTTAATAATATCACGAGGATCTTTCATTATGCAAGCACCTCCTCTACTTTTTCAACCGCACCTTTAGTAATTACAAGCTTATCGTGATTTAATACATCAAGAACATTAACTCCATTTGCATCAACAACTGTGATTCCAGGAATATTACGAGCAGAAAGTGCAACTGCCTCATTTGAGTCAGCAGTAACGATTAATGCTTTGCGTTCGATGTTTAAACCATTTAAGATTGCAACCATCTCTTTAGTCTTTGGAGTTTCTAATGCTAGATTCTCAAGGACTAAGATGTTGTTTTCAATCACTTTTGTTGATAAAGCTGATTTAATTGCTAAACGGCGTACTTTTTTAGGTAATTTAAAACTATAGCTTCTTGGAGTTGGTCCGAATACGGTACCACCGCCACGCCATTGTGGTGAACGGATCGACCCTTGACGTGCACGACCTGTTCCTTTTTGGCGCCATGGTTTGCGTCCTCCGCCAGCTACTTCAGAACGAATTTTTGTTTTGTGAGTTCCTTGACGTAAGGAAGCTCTTTGCATAACTACAGCCTCGAATAATACGTGCTGGTTTGGCTCTATACCAAAAACGGCATCATTAAGTTCGATTTCTCCAACTGTGCTTCCGTTTTGGTTGTACAATGCTACTTTAGGCATTGGGATATTCCTCCTTTCTTATTGTATTACTTAGATTTAACAGCTGATTTAACTGTAATAAGTGATTTTCTTGCTCCAGGTACATTACCTTTGACTAATAGAAGATTACGCTCAGTATCAACCTTAACAATTTGTAAGTTTTGAACAGTTACGCGCTCTCCGCCCATACGACCAGGTAATAATTTGTTTTTGAATACACGGTTTGGAGCAACAGGTCCCATTGAACCCGGACGACGATGGTAACGTGAACCGTGAGACATTGGTCCGCGAGATTGTCCATGGCGCTTGATAGAGCCTTGGAATCCTTTACCTTTCGAAGTTCCTGTTACATCTACGATATCTCCTTCTGTAAAGATATCAACTTTGACTTCCTGACCAACTTCATACTCCCCTAAGTTAACTCCGCGTAATTCGCGTACGAAGCGCTTAGGTGCAGTATTAGCTTTTGCTACATGTCCTTTAACAGGTTTGTTAGCAAGTTTTTCTCTTAAGTCATCAAAACCAAGTTGAACAGCTTCGTAACCATCAGTTTCAGTAGTTTTCTTTTGAAGAACTACGTTAGCTGCAGCTTCGATAACTGTTACTGGTACAAGATCACCATTTTCAACGAATACTTGCGTCATACCTACTTTTCTTCCTAAGATTCCTTTGGTCATTAGTCACACCTCCTATAAGAATTAAATGTTATATTATAATTTTATTTCAATATCGACACCTGACGGTAAGTCTAAACGCATTAAAGAATCAACAGTTTGTGGTGTTGGATTAATAATATCGATTAAACGTTTATGAGTACGCATCTCAAATTGCTCGCGAGAATCTTTGTATTTGTGTACAGCACGAAGGATCGTGTAGATTGACTTCTCAGTTGGTAATGGAATCGGGCCAGAAACTGCCGCACCAGAACGTTTTGCTGTTTCTACAATCTTCTCTGCAGATTGATCAAGAATTCTGTGATCATAAGCTTTTAAACGAATACGAATTTTTTGTTTTGCCATTATTTTCCCTCCTTTATCGCCTACTTTTTTTAAATAGACCTTCTCCGTGAAAATTTCCTCACACTCGCCATGGCAAAGCGGCCGGGTGTGTCAGCAACCTTTCACATCATCGCAGTCAAAGACCAACATTGTCTATTATATAAAAAACGAAAACCAAATGCAACATAAATTTTATATAATATGCATCTCTTTCGCACTTTTTTTATTATACATACCTAGAATCGACTTTTCAACCTTATTAAAACGATTATATGAAGTTATATAATGGAAGTACTATTATATAGAAGGAAAAAGAAAAAGCAGGTGAGAACTCACCTGCTTTGAATCTTTATATTTGTTATTACTCTTGGATTGTAGCAACAACGCCAGCGCCTACTGTACGTCCACCTTCACGAATAGAGAACTTAGTTCCTTCTTCGATCGCAACTGGAGCGATAAGCTCAACTGTCATTTCAATGTTGTCTCCAGGCATAACCATTTCTACGCCTTCTGGAAGATTACAAATACCAGTAACATCAGTTGTACGGAAGTAGAACTGAGGACGGTAGTTAGTGAAGAATGGAGTATGACGTCCACCTTCTTCTTTTGATAATACATAAACTTCAGCTTTGAATTTTGTATGTGGATTGATCGTATTTGGTTTAGCAAGTACTTGTCCACGTTGGATATCTTCACGAGCAACCCCACGAAGAAGTGCACCAATGTTATCTCCAGCTTGAGCGAAGTCAAGAAGTTTACGGAACATTTCAACACCAGTAACAGTAGTTGATTTTGGCTCTTCAGTTAAACCAACGATCTCAATTACGTCACCAACTTTGATTTGTCCACGCTCAACGCGTCCTGTAGCAACAGTACCACGACCAGTGATTGAGAACACGTCCTCTACTGGCATCATGAATGGTTTTTCAGTATCACGTTGTGGAGTCGGGATGTACTCATCAACAGCATCCATTAATTCAACAACTTTTGCTTCCCACTCAGCATCTCCTTCAAGAGCTTTAAGAGCAGAACCTTTGATTACTGGTACATCGTCACCAGGGAAATCATATTCAGAAAGTAAATCACGAACTTCCATTTCTACTAATTCAAGTAGTTCTTCATCGTCTACCATGTCACATTTGTTTAAGAATACAACTAGGTATGGAACACCTACTTGGCGAGAAAGAAGGATGTGCTCACGAGTTTGTGGCATTGGACCATCAGCTGCAGATACAACTAGGATCCCACCATCCATTTGAGCAGCACCAGTGATCATGTTTTTAACATAGTCAGCATGTCCTGGGCAGTCAACGTGTGCATAGTGACGGTTATCAGTTTCGTACTCAACGTGTGCAGTAGAGATTGTGATACCACGCTCACGCTCTTCTGGAGCACCGTCGATTTGATCGTATGCCATTGCTACACCTTTACCTGATCTTCTAGCAAGAACAGAAGTGATTGCAGCAGTTAATGTAGTTTTACCATGGTCAACGTGTCCAATTGTACCAATGTTAGCATGTGGCTTGGAACGGTCGAATTTTTCTTTACCCATTATAAATGCCTCCTTAAGTATTAACCTATAATTTTATTATTTAAGTAAGTATGAAATGCTAGAAAGTGAAATGGGTAATTCCACTTTCTAAGCTTACATAAGTAGTTATACTTGATGTAAAGATGAAAATCAATTATTCACCTTTATTTTTTTTGATAATCTCTTCAGAGATTGATTTTGGTACTTCTTCATAGTGATCAAAGTGCATTGTAAATACTCCGCGACCTTGTGTGTTAGAACGTAATGCAGTTGCATATCCGAACATTTCAGAAAGTGGAACCATAGAACGAACTACTTGTGCGTTACCACGAGCTTCCATACCTTCTACACGTCCACGACGAGAAGTGATTCCGCCCATAATATCACCCATGTATTCTTCTGGAACAACAACTTCTACTCTCATCATTGGTTCTAAGATTACTGGGCTACATTTTGATGCAGCGTTTTTAAGTGCCATAGAAGCAGCGATTTTAAACGCCATTTCACTTGAGTCTACATCATGGTATGAACCATCAAATAGTCTAGCTTTGATATCCACTAATGGGAAACCAGCTAGTACACCTCTTGTTAGTGCGTCTTCAAGTCCAGCTTGAACAGCAGGGATGTATTCACGAGGTACAACCCCTCCAACGATTCCGTTTTCAAATTCGAAACCTTTTCCTTCTTCGTT
>JBEQAC010000058.1:0-15386 GCA_041640535.1 Bacillaceae bacterium | reverse complement strand
TATTTTTTCATCTGAATATGTTACTCTTATGTAATAGAGATTTAGTAAGGAGCTGGGGAAGTGGACATTAGAGAAATTGTAACATCAGGATCATTTGATTTGCATTTACACACAACCGCATCAGATGGGGATTACTCACCGCAAAAAATGGTGGAGATGGCTCATAAAAAGGGAATTCAAACCATTGCAATAACTGATCATGATACAGTAAACGGCTTGGAGGAAGCTGTTACTGCTGGGCAAAGATTAGGTGTAAATGTCATTAGAGGGATTGAGTTAAGTACAAAGTATAAAGGAAAAACAGTAGATATACTGGGATACGGGATTACTCCTAATGATGAATTGACGGATACGTTAAAAGAACTTAGGGATGAAAGAGAAACTCGTGCTATTAAGATTATTGATAAGTTTAATGAAATTGGTATGCAGATTACCATCGAAGATGTTCAGAAGTATAGTCATGGTGAAGTGATTTCGAGGCCACATATTGCTAAGGTAATTGTAGAGAAGGGATATGTTGAAGATTATCAAACAGTCTTTGATCAATACTTAGCAGATGGAATGCCATGTTCAATTGATAAAAAAATCATCACACCCGAAGAAGCGATTAAGTTAATTCATCATGCTGGTGGACTCGCGGTAATAGCTCATCCTGTTTTCTTGGAAAATGAAATGGTGATAGAACTTCTCGAATATCAATTTGATGGAATCGAAGTTTGGCATCGAAAACATGCAGAAGAGGACATTGAGCGCTTTAAGGATTATGCCAATCAATATAATCTACTTATGACAGGTGGGTCAGATTTTCATAATGATGAACATGAAATTGGAGAATTTGGCTTTAAGTTCTTTAAATAACTGATGAAATAGATGGTTTTATAAAAATTGATATCAATGTCTAGTCCCTCCTTTTTTAATAACGAATATATTGTGTTATTAAGAAGGGAGGGATTTTTTTTATGGGTAAAGAAAAAGAAAAAGTAAAAAAAGAAGCGGCGCAAGAAAAGAAGAAAGTAGATAAAAAAGCTGAGAAAATGGCTGTGAAAAAAGCAAAGAAAAAGGCGAAGAAAAAAGCAAGAAAAGAAGCGAAAGTGGAGAAAATGAAAAAAAAGAAGGCAAAACGTGCTGCTAAAAAAGAGAAAAAGAGTAAAAAGAAAAAATGAATGAAAACTGTAACATGCAATAAAACATCTATGAGCTAAGTTCGTTTTAATATAAGTGATATCCATTTATAAATCAGTCGTGATAAGGGGGCCAATAAATAAGTGTGGCCCTATTTGATTTTTTTTGATGTATAATTTCCTCATAGAGGTTCTTTCTTTAATTCGTGAACCGCAATTCTCCCAATCTGTCTTCCAAGCCTCAATCCTTCTTCATTATCAATTGGAAAATGAACTCCAGCATATAGTCTTGAGGCAGCACATTCTTTTGCCAATATTCGTAATCGTTTTGCCTCATTAGGGAAATAATAGTTTAACACCGTTTCTGTACAACCAGCAATTGTGGCATGTCCAGAAGGATAACTAGGGTGTCTAGGAGTATCTAATATCGTTGTTAAGTTGTGATCCAACTGGATCGGGCGTGGAACTAGATACTTAAATTTCAAGTGCCATGTCACAACAAAGCTATCATTTATCGCTGCCAAAACTGCTGCGTATATCTTTGCGGCTATTGGAGTTGAAACTTTATACGAACCCATCAATGTTTCCATTAGTGGAGTAAAATATTTAGTTGGAAAACCAGTACCCCAATATGTTGCCAACTCTTTTTGGTGCGGCTTAATTTCTTTTATCGTTTTTTGAACAAATTTTAGTTCCTTTTCCCAATTAATTTTATGAGGACTCCGAATATCAAATTGAATGTTTTCCCCTTGGTTCGTTATAAAATTATCATTCCCATTCATCTTAAGATAATGAGTTGCTAAAGAAGTTGCCAGCATTTCTTCTGAATTAGATGGTGGCTTTTTTTCTCCAGCATAGGGAATTTCATTCCAACGTAAGTCAAGATGATTCATCCACGCCCTCCTCTACAGAATGTCATTATATAATCTATGTTTTTAAAAGGATGTTGTTTTAGATAGATGACCTAATTCTTAAACAAATTTGAAAAAACAGGAAATAATAATTTGGACAAATAAAATCCATCCTAATTATTGAAAGATATTTTTTTATTAGGAGGAAGAAGTAAAAATGACAGTCATTACTCAAGTAAAAACAACGTTAGTAGGGCTCAAAAGTGCACAAGCTAGTTTTGAAACATTTGCACTTCAAACTGATAATCAATCGGCAAAACAGCTATATCAACAAGCAGCTCAACAAACCCAGTCGATCGTAGACATGTTAGAACCTAGAGTAAATGAAATTATGCAAGAAGAGCCTCAGTATAATCAATCATAATATAATTTGAACACAACTAATTGAATTTAATTTTAATAAGGTATCCCAAGTGAAAACTGGGTTCCTTATTAAATGGAATAATATGTGAAATGGATTGATGAAAATGAAGCATATTAAATGGATGTTCTTCTTATGGATAGTTGTCATTATAACAGGTTGTAATTATCAAAATTTAGAGCAGCAACCATCGAACTATGGAACGTATTCTAATGACAGAACTATTCTACATAACCAACAGGATGCCATTAAAGCAGAGAATGAAGTATTGAAATTTGACGAAGTAACTAATGTAGTAGCCGTCAATACCGAGGATAAGATTCTCCTTGGCTTTAAGGTGAAGCAGTTTGAGAAATTTAGATTAGAAAAAGTTGAAAAAAAAGTAAAAGATAAGCTGAAAGAAACGTTTCCAAATCATGAGATTACAGCAGAAAGTGATTTAAAAGTTTTTATTGAAACAGAGCGAATGAAGAATAAATTAACGGATGAATCTTATAAAAAAGATAAGCTAGAAAAAGATATGGATAAAATCATCAAGTTAAGTAGAGAGCAAACATAAAAATAGGGTGAAAAGTGATGGCAAATAAAAAAAGGAAAAACTTAACTCCAACTCAACAAGATTATTATCAATTTCAAAGTGAACGTGAAACGAAAAGACCTGTTTTAATGAACTGTTTAAAGGCGTTTTTAGTTGGTGGCATTATTTGTGCAATCGGACAAGCGATTCAGCTTTTCTATATCTATAACTTTAATTTTACTCAACAAACAGCCGGAAATCCAACAGTGGCAACGGTTATATTCATTTCAATGATTCTTACAGGGATTGGAGTATACGATCATCTTGGGCAATTTGCAGGAGCTGGTAGTGCAGTTCCAGTTTCAGGTTTTGGAAATGCAGTTATATCAGCATGTATTGAGCATCGAACCGAAGGCTTTGTTCTTGGTGTTGGTTCAAATATGTTTAAATTAGCAGGTTCAGTTGTTTTATTTGGGACATTTTCAGCATTCATTGTTGCACTCATAAAGACCATTCTAATTAGATGGGGTGGATTATAATGCTTCAAGGACATTCAACATGGTTATTTGAAAATAAGCCAACCATCATTTCAACAGCAACTGTTGGTGGACCATTTGAAGCAAATGGTAGAATTGCAAATGATTTCGATCTATTGCATGAGGATCTTTGGTTAGGCGAAGAATCCTATGAAAAAGCCCATAAGGTATTATATGAGGAAGCTTTTTACCAAGCCATAGAAAAGGCGAATTTGGAGAAGGAAAAAATTCAATTTATCTTAGCTGGAGATTTAATTAACCAACTTACTCCATCAAGTTTCGCAGCTAGAACATTAGGTGCTCCCTATCTCGGATTATTTGGTGCATGTTCAACCTCGATGGAAGGACTTGCTCTTGGTGCTTATATTATGAATTATGGCGGTGCAAATTATCTTTTAACAGGGGCTGCTAGCCATAACGCTGCGGTTGAAAGACAATTTAGGTACCCAACTGAATATGGAGGACAAAAGCCGCCAACTGCACAATGGACGGTAACAGGAGCAGGGGTTGCTATTCTAGGAAAAACGGGTGATGGACCAAAGGTAACTTCTGCCACCATCGGTCGTGTGGTTGATATGGGATTATCAGATCCATTTAATATGGGAGGAGCAATGGCACCAGCTGCGGTGGATACGATTATAGCGCACCTACGTGACAGACAAATAGATCCTTCTTATTATGATTTAATCGTAACCGGAGATCTCGGACATATTGGGCGTGAGGTCTCGTTTGATTTAATGAAGAAAAATGGAATATCGATTGAAGAATCAAAATATCAGGACTGTGGAATTATCATCTATAAAGAAGACCAACCAGTATTTTCAGGCGGAAGTGGTGCAGGTTGTTCTGCAACGGTTGTTTATGGACACATCTTAAATCGGATGAAACGTGGAGAATTCAAACGTATCCTTGTTGTCGCTACTGGTGCATTGTTATCTCCATTAAGCTATCAACAAAAAGAAACCATCCCATGTATTGCACATGCCGTCTCAATTGAATATGGAGGTGAGTAGAGCGATGTTTCAATCCTTTTTTTGGGCTTTTGTCGTGGGTGGCTTAATCTGTGTAATTGGACAAATTATGTTTGACGTGTTTAAGCTCACCCCAGCACACACCTTAAGCAGTCTTGTAGTGGCCGGCGCTGTTTTGGATGGTTTTGGATTATACGAACCATTAATCGAGTTTGCAGGTGCAGGTGCTACAATTCCAATTACTAGCTTTGGGAATGCACTTGTACATGGAGCTCTACAAGAAGCTGAAAAACACGGTCTTATCGGAGTTCTAACAGGAATGTTCGAAGTAACGAGTTCGGGTATTTCCGCTGCGATTATTTTCGGTTTTATTGGTGCATTATTATTTAAACCGAAGGGATAGGAGGAATTGCTTTGACTGTAGCATCTCAAGTAAAACAAAGTCTTGCTAGTGTGAAAAGTATGCATGCAAGCTTTCAACAGCTTGCATTAACGTCTACTGATGACTCAGCTAAACGAACATTTCATGAGGTTATGTTAATGACTGAAGAAATAATCGGTGATTTGAAGAAAAGAATTGGTGAACTAGAGCGAGAGGAACCTCAATATAAAGGATTTTAATCATATGTCCTAAATGTGTTAATGAAAAGAAGGAAGGGATTATTATTCCAGATTGGGTAGAGGTAGTCATAAGATCAGTTTGTATAATAATTGGTTTATTTTTAGTTACAAAGCTTTTCGGTAAAAAACAATTATCAAAGCTATCCTTTTTTGAATATATCGTTGGAATTACAGTAGGGGACATAGCTGGGACGTTATCAATGGATTTAGACCTTAATTTATCCCATGGAATCACGAGCATCGTAATATGGGCATTTGTACCTGTATTCATATCATTTCTTTCTATACAAAGCCGAAAATTTAGTCATATGGTAGAAGGAACACCCACTGTTTTTATCAAGAATGGAAAAGTAATGGAAGATAATATGAAAAAGGAAAAATATACTGCTGATGAATTACTTGAACAGCTTCGGAGAAAACAAGTATTTTCGTTAGCAGATGTGGAATATGCTGCACTTGAGACAACAGGTGATTTAAGTGTTTTACTAAAAAAAGAAAAGCAGCCACTAACCTATGGTGATATGTTTACAAACGCACCATCTATTAAAGAACCCCAAACCATTGTGATAGATGGTAAGGTCTTAGATGAACCATTATCAACCATTGGATTAAACCGTGGTTGGTTAAAAGAAGAATTAGATAAAATTGGTGTGACGATTGAAAATGTATTTATCGGTCAAGTAGATAGCTATGGTCAATTAACCGTTGATTTATATGATGACAAAATCGAGTTGCCAGCCCCAGCTACAAAAAAACTACTACTCGCCTCAATTAAAAAGTGTGAAGCAGATTTTGAATTATTTGCCTTACAAACTGAATCAAAGAAGGCAAAAGAAATGTATGAAAGAAATGCGAAGAGTATGCGAGAAATACAATCGAAAGTCAGCCCTCATTTACAAAATTAAAAGCCCAAATGGATTCAGTTTTGTTAAACAAAACCAAGTTTAACAAGATTGAATCCTTTTTTTTGCCCTTAATGCTTCCTTCACCAATTGACGATATTCTTCATATAAATAAAGGAGAAATCGATAAATAATAGGGTGGTGTATGGTTGAAAAGATTAAACAAAGAAGTCGAACAATTTTTTAACGACCATTATAAGGATCATGAAGAGCTGAAAACTGAAATTAGTAAATGGATGGCAAAAACGGACAAAGAATTAGATGAGTTACAAACTAAGGCAAGAGGGTTTGAAAAGGAATTTGAAGATAAGTTTGTAAAAGTGGATAAATGGCTTTCAAAGAAACTGCAGGACTTTGGGAAGAAGTTTGAATAGTAGAGAAGATTAAGAGGTTAATAAACTTGTAATTTTCTAAAAAGAGAGTCTCACGTAATTCTAACTAGTTTCATATGATAATAAGACAATGTAAGGAGGCCTTGAAATGGATAATAATCTTTTTAAAAATATTGAGAAAAAAACTGGAGTTAATATGAAAGATGTGTTTGAACTTGCAAACTCAGTTCAAAATGCGAACTTTAAAGACGAAAAGACCGTTCGTTCGATTGTTCAGCGAGTTGGACAAATTGCAAACAAGAAAGTTCCAAAAGAAATGGAAGATAAAATTGTAAAGTCGATTGTTAGTGGTGACCAAAAACTTGACTTTGGTACGATTGCAAAAATGCTAAATAATAAAAAATAAACATAAGATGAGGCTTTCCCTTAGGATTAGCCTCATCAAAGAAATGTTTTTAGTAACCTTGAGGGATAGGCTTTCTTCCCTCGTCTCATTTCTGGAATAGAGATGAAAAGTGATTCCTGAGCACGTGTCATGGCTACATACATAAGACGTCGTTCCTCTTCTAACGAAGATTCGTCTCCATTTCGATATGAATCAAGTGCATAATCATGAGGTATACTTCCATCAACCGCTCCGATAATATAGACATGCTTATATTCAAGTCCTTTCGATCGATGGATTGTTGTAAGTTGTACAGCATGTTGAAAATCTTTACTCATTTGTTTCATTTCTTTCGTCATTGCATTCATATGATCCACATGATCAAGTAGTTCCTCAATCGTTTCAAATTTTTTAGCCACGACCTTTAAATCACGAATGTCGTCAGAACCCTTTTCAATCACATTTCCTTCATTTCCTCGTTTTTTAATAAATTCACCAAATCCCATTTCATTTTCAATCATTTCAATCGCAAGCATGGGTGTCTTTCCTTTTAATAAGCTAAAAAGTGGAACAACTTTCTTCAGCTTCTTTTGCTGGAATGCATGAATATCTTTAATATGTTTAAGAGCCTCAACTAATGAACAATCTTCAAGTATACTAAATGCTTTAAGGTCATTTAAGACGGATTGCTTTAAAAACAGAGAAACGAGGATATCACTGATTGCTTCCACATGATTGGGGTTCAAACTAAGGCGCATGTAGGCTAGTAAGCTTTTGACCATTCGTCGATTGTAAAAGGACTCAGTGTCCTGGTCAATGACAAAGGGTAACGAGGAATGTGATAATCGTTCAAATATCGCCCTTGAAGCTGAATGTGTTCGATAAAGGATGGCAAAATCTGAAGGTTTCGCTCCCTTTTCAATTCGTTCCTTTATGTCTGTGACAATCATCGTGGCTTCCTCTTCTTCTTCATAGGGAAAGAAGAAAGTAGGCTTAAATCCATTATCAAACCCTGCGTTCATCGTTTTATCACGACGTTGTTTGTTTCGTGCAATCATTTTATTTGCTGATACGACAATGCTGTGTGAAGAGCGATAATTTTGGGACAGGGTGACCACCTTTGCATGAGGAAAATCCTGCTCAAATTCTAGGATGAAAGTAGGATCACTGCCTCTAAACGCATATATCGATTGATCGTCATCACCAACCACACAAATGTTTTTTGACTTAGCAGAAAGCATCTTCATGATCTCGTATTGAACCTTATTAATATCTTGAAACTCATCCACTAAGAAATAATCAAATCGCTCTTGATAAGATTTAAGTATCGTAGAATCGGAACAGAATAATTTGTAACACCCAATTAACATATCATCAAAATCAAATAGGCCACGTTTTTGTTTTTCTTGTTCATAAAAGGTATACATATAATGAACACGTTCTTCCCATGGATCCTTAGGTTTAACCTGTTGGGGAAAGGTTAGGGTGTTTTTCCAGTATCCAATTTGTTGTAAGGCTTGGTCAAAGGCAAATTCTTTTTCATCAATATTTAACTGTTTCGCTGCCTCTTTGATGATTTGTTCTCGTTGCCATTCCCACTTTAACAGCCTTGAACTATGCCAACGATGAGGCTCGTGGAAGGTGACAATTTTATAAAAAATACTATGAAAAGTTCCAGAAACAATAGACGTGATTTCCTTAGGAGAAAGACCACCGTTTTTGGTTAAACGCTGTTTCATTTCTTTCGCAGCTTTCGTGGTAAACGTTACAAGCATAATCGTTTTCGGATCAATCATCTTTTCTTTAATTAAGTAAGCCGTTCGAGAGGTTAGAACCCTTGTTTTTCCACTCCCTGCCCCTGCTAAAATTAATAAGGGACCTTCAATCGTTGTCACAGCTTGCCATTGCAAGGAATCAAGAGGCGTATTGTAACTTTCAATCCTTTTGGTTGAAAGAATAGGTTGGCTAAAGGGTGGAATGTCATTTATCATTGCGATTGATTTCCATTTTGTTGGCTCTACTGCAGTTGCAGATTGAATGGAGCGGCCCTTTGGTAGCTTGAATCCATTTTTTTCAATTGAAGGTTCATCTTGTTTTAAAATTGATTTATTCGTTTGTATCGAGTTTACGTATTCCTCACATTGATCACTCGATTTATTGGATTTATGAATAAACTGTGGGTTAAGTCGAATGCCTAGATATAGTCTTACTTCCTCACCGCAGCAACTACATCTGACCTTTCCACGCATACTATCTTCATAGATTCGTTGAAAATCCTCTCTTGGCAAAGAATCTAGATGAAGGATTCTACTGTTTTGGGTTGCTTTGTCCATGGAGCTTAATCTCCCTTAAAATAAAGTCAAAGTATATCATACCAAAACAAAACCATGAGGAAAAGGAATAATAAAAGGTGTATAATAATGGTAGTAGGGGATAATTTTGGATGTTGGGAGTGATAACAATGGGATATATTGTCCCAATTAATCATGAGCAATATACACAATATGCAAATCGCCAAATGCCAGTAAAAATTGATCCAATTAAGTTGTATCCGGTTAAAGAGGCAACATTGAAAGCGAAGTTTGAAAATCAGAGATATGAATTAATATTAAATTACGGTTATGTTCTAAAGAAATCAAGAAAAGAGGATTCACAACATATGATTGCTACAATCACAGGCAAAGGTAAATTTATTGATGAATTAATATGAAAAGTAAGGTGACTAGATGAAGTTCATAAAACTATCAGATACATGCTATTATTTTCAAGGTGCTGTGAATATCGGATATGTTCATCAAGGGAATTTTGGTCTTTTAATTGATGCAGGATTGGATACTAGTACGATGAAAAAAGTGGTAAGGCAATTAGAAAAGGAAACATTGCCAATTTCACATTTGTTTATTACTCATGCTCATGCCGATCATTTTGGAGGAGCTGCTTATCTGCAGCAAAACTATCATGTACACACGATGGCACCGGAATTAGAAGAGGCGATCATGCGTCATCCAATTTTAGAGCCGATCTACTTATTCCAAGGAAACTCCCCTTTGCAAGAGATGAGAAACAAGTTTTTAGAGGGACCGCCCATTAATATTAGTCAAATTGTTAAGGAAGGAAAGATAGACGTAGATGGATTAACAATGGAATTCATCTCTTTACCAGGTCATAGTGAAAACCAATTAGGAGTTTTAATCGATAAAATCCTATATTGTGGTGATGCCTATTTCGGAATCGAACAGTTAAGAAAGCATAAAATCCCATTCAATGTAGACGTAGAGACCACAATAAATTCATTAGAGAAACTAAAACTCATACAATGTGATGGAGCTGTGCCCGGTCATGGTGTGTTTGAAGAGGAGTTTTATCATACATTGGAGCAAAATGTCATTTATCATGATGAAGTTTTAAATACAATTAAAGAATTATTAAATAAAACCGCCGAAGGCATCAGTCATGAAGCGATGGTACGAGAAATTTGTATGAAATATCAAGTCTCATTACCACATCTTTCAGCCTGGATGCTCTATCGTACGGCTGTAACTGCCTATGTAACAAAATTGGTGAAAGAAGGGACTGCTTCTTTTACAATCAACAATTTCACACTTTGGATTGAAAAAGCAGAAGGAGAAGGTTAATACTTTTGGGCAAAAAATCCATCTTCTTCTGTCCATTCTGCAATAAGAATATCTTCATATTTGTCTACACCATACTCTAAAATATTGCTTTTTAACCATGCTTCATCAAAGCCACACTCCCTTAGATTTTCCCATATTACCTCTCCGTCGCTAATTAAAATAATAGATAAGCTAATAGGAGACACTTGTAAGCTAAGATCAGAGCGGGTGGGAGTATCAACTTGCGGTTTCTTTAAGACACTTAAAGACCCATCCGTTTCTAAAATCGCATATTCTGCGTCACGGATCGCAAAAACTCCCTTTGTACGTAATAAATGCATAAGTTGATCGATATCAAGCTTGCTTTTTTTGAGGGCTCCTCGATTAATACGCCCCTTATGAATAACAATACTTGGTTTCCCTTCGAGAAAAGACCTTGTTTTTCTAAATTTTTGTGTAATGACTTCAATTATATAAATTAAAACCCCCCATAAAAAAACAGCGAAAACGATTTGACCTATTCCAATTTCCTTATCATAAACCGCATTACCTACCAATTCCCCTAATACTAGTGCTGAAATAAAGTCAAACGGAGTAATTTGTGTGATTTGCGTCTTACCTAAGGCTTTCGTTATAAGGAGCAGAGCAAAAAAACCAATAAATAAATCAGTACCAATTCGTACATATTCCTGCATGACTTCACCCCATTTTTAGGATGGACAAGAAGGGGGAAATTTATGAACGAATCAAAAAACACCTATCCATTTTTGTCATTCATTCAGACTAAAATGATGGGTGTTATAAGTTGTTATAAGGCCTTTACCATAGTAACATGCGGTATTCCAGCATCCATAAAGATATCTGATATGGTATGATATCCAATTGATTTATAAAAGGGCTCAGCGTGGATTTGAGCATTCAGTTTTACTTTACTGACTCCCAGTTGCTTCGCGACTTCTTCAATTTGATTCATAATAAGTTTTCCAGCACCTTTATTGCGATGAGTGGAAAGGACACAGATTCTCTCTGCTTTTCCTATTCCATCAATCATACGGAAGCGGCCAGCCCCTATGGGTTGCTCTACGTCGTAAAGTACTATATGTGTAGCACTTTCATCATATTCATCCATTTCAAGCTCTTCAGGAACTTGCTGTTCATCTACAAAAACGAGCTTGCGAATTAAAAAGGCATCTTTTAATTCTTGCTCGCTTGAAACAGTTTTGGCATTCATGTTAACTTACTTTCCTTTCCAAGGTGATACGTCTCATAGACTGTCCAAGAGCCATTTTCAAGTTGATATAATAGATGGAATCGGTCAATTGTTTCTTCAAATTCTATATTTAACATTCTCAACTGCCCTAATACATCTGAGTGTTCATCATCTGATAGCTTTTGTCCAATCGTAATATGAGGGACAAAGGCATAATCTGAGTTATCGCTAAAGAAACCAGTGTGGAGAGCTTCACGTAATGCAAGTAGTTCTTTGTTTGGTGTTATCTTTAAATAAATGACATTATTTACCGGATAAAACGAGCTTACTTTATAGACATGTAAATTTATTGGTTTTAGATCACGTGATATATCATGTAATGCAGCAGAGATTGATGTAATTTCCTCATCAGACGCTTCAAACCCATTCTTTAACGTAACATGTGGTGTAATTAATGCATAATGTGGATCATATCTCTTACGATAAGAATTCGCAAGGTCCTGTAGCTTTTTTGAAGGAAATAAAGCAATGCCGTATTTCATTGATAACTCCTCCTTATATGTAATATTGATGGATATATCATTCGTTCAATAAAAATGAAAGGGATATCATCTTATTATATCAAACAATGTTAATGGATAGTAGAAAATCGTCTTTATTCTAACTCAATTTAGCATATAAACTAAAGCGCGCACTAAATCAGGCTGCCAAAAAGCCCATGTATGGTCTCCGTCGCCTTCATTATAAAAAGTAGAAATTTGTTTGTTGACTAGAAACTGATGCAGTCTTCGATTTAATTGAAGAAAATCTAC
The DNA here is from genome assembly GCA_041640535.1 of Bacillaceae bacterium. Lineage (GTDB taxonomy): Bacteria > Bacillota > Bacilli > Bacillales > Bacillaceae_L > Litchfieldia. The sequence continues at coordinate 3,093 of JBEQAC010000058.1, read as the reverse complement.
TGTTTCATTATTAAATATAAAAACATCCGTTTCTTTTAATCCAACAATATGATAGACCTCGATGAGATGGTGAGCAGCAAACTTTTGTACCACCTCTAAAACATTATTATTTACATAGGGAGACTGAAGAATTAATTTACCGAAGGTATGAGGATACTCAAGAGCAGTCATTAAAGATACAGTCGCAGCTAAAGAGTCACCAAGAAGAATGCGTCCTGTTCCAATCTGAAACGTCGGATAGTTTTGATCTAACAAAGGTACAAGCTCTTCTCCTAAGAACCGAATATAAGCTTGTATCTTCACTCCTGATGGGTAATATTTATCCATACGATCTTCAATATTGTTATAAGGTACACCCACTATAATGGTTGGATTCACTTTGCCTTGTTCGAATAACTCTTCATATGTACTCGTAATTTTTCCAAGCCGAAAATAATCCTGACCATCCTGTGCAATCAAAACTTGATGTTTATAGAGTGGTGAAAAAGTAGAAGGTAAATAAACCATCACCTCAAGCTCCTCCTTAAGAAACTCACTCTTAACCCTTAAAACCTCAATCTTCCCCTTGGTTTTATCCATATACGCTCACAGCCTCCATAACAAAAAATTTTAAAAAAGAGGACCACAGTTAAAGCAACTATAGTATACCCAAAGCACAACCACAACCCTTAAACCAAAAAAATAACCCTTGCAAAACAAACTTGAATACGTTAAATTAATAAAAACTACCTAAATTTTCAATAAACTAAATAAAACAACTTATCAAGAGAAGCGGAGGGACTGGCCCAATGAAGCTTCAGCAACCGACCAACGAGGAAAAGTCTCTTGCCCCTTGTTAGATTTTATGACCAAAATTGATAAATAGCCTAATTTTTCTAAAAGGAAGAAGTTGGAAGTTTAATAGCGAACCGTATAACAAATCGCATTTGACTAAACTGCTGGATGGCAGGAAACATCTGTAGAGAAAACTCGTTTTCTCGAAAGAAGTTTCCTGTCAGCCGGCACCTTGCAGCAAAAGCTGCAAGGCGTGTGAAATAAAATTTCACACGGTTTAGCCAAAACCCCCATACAATTTCTATCTCAAGAAAAAAATTAGCAACCCAATTTATCAAATTTCAAGAATAAAATCCAAGTACAAGCCCAAAAAGACCTTTCCGAGTCCCCCAGTTGTGAATAAACGTTTTCCAAAGAAAATGTTTATTCACAACCGCACCATCCCGGGACTCCACACAACCTCGTTATCAGGTGCTAAATCCAGCGAATGCCCACATTCGAAAGATAAGGAGAAGCCCCTATAATACAAAGTCTTCTTCTTAAGAAGGCTTTTTTATTTTATTTTTATCGCACTATCTGAGAAACTATCATCAAAAGCAAACATACAAAACGGAGGGAAACACCATTGAGTAAAATTAACATTGAAACTAAATTAGCACAAATAGGAAATCGAAGTGAGAAAGTAACAGGAGCCGTCAACCCCCCTGTTTATTTTTCAACAGCCTATCGCCATGAAGGAATCGGCCAATCTACAGGATTTGATTATATTCGTACAGGAAATCCAACTAGAAAAATCGTCGAAGAAGCGATTGCGTCTTTAGAAAATGGTACAAGAGGCTTTGCTTTTAGCTCAGGAATGGCAGCCATTCATACCATCATGTCTTTATTTGAACAAGGAGATGATTTAATCGTATCATCTGACCTTTATGGTGGTACATATCGCCTTTTTGAAAAAGGATGGAGAAAGTTTGGTCTATCGTTCCAGTACAGTGATTTTACAGACAAACAAGAAGTTGAGAAGTTGATCACAAGTCAAACAAAGGCAATCTTTCTTGAAACACCAACAAATCCACTCATGCAGGAAACAGATATCTCATTTGTAGCAGAAATTGCGAAGACACATGGATTATTACTCATTGTGGACAATACATTTTATACACCAATCATTCAAAGACCAATCGACTTCGGAGCGGATATCGTTATTCATAGTGCAACGAAGTATTTAGGCGGTCATAATGATGTATTAGCAGGACTTGTAGTCGCAAAAGGGGAAGAGCTAAGTGAACAACTTGGTCACCACCATAATGCAAGTGGTTCAGTTTTATCCCCTTTTGATTCTTGGCTTTTAACTCGCGGGATGAAAACATTATCTCTTAGAATGAGACAACATCAAGAAAATGCAACCAGAATTGCTGAATTTTTAGAATCACATGATGATATCCTTGATGTTTTATATCCAGGAAAGGGAGGAATGCTTTCATTCCGTCTAAAGGATGAAACGTATGTGAATTCATTTTTACAAAGCTTGGAGATTATCTCGTTTGCAGAAAGCTTAGGTGGAATCGAAAGCTTTATCACATACCCAGCAACTCAAACCCATATGGATATTCCTGAAGAGATTCGAATTAAAAACGGTGTCTGTAATCGACTATTAAGATTTTCGGTAGGGGTAGAGCATGTAGAGGATATCATGGCTGATTTAGCACAAGCGTTAAAGAGAATGAAGGGGGAGTAAGCAAATGACAAAGAACCAATATAGTTTTCAAACAAATTTACTCCACAACCAGCATAAATTTGATACAGCAACAGGAGCAGTGAGTGTTCCGATCCAACATGCGTCAACCTTTCATCAATCAGATTTCGATCAGTTTGGAGAATTTGATTATAGCCGTTCAGGAAACCCAACTCGCCAGGCGTTGGAAGTGGCAATTGCAGAATTAGAAGGTGGAACAAGAGGCTTTGCTTTCTCATCAGGGATGGCTGCAATCTCAACCGCATTTTTGCTGCTTTCAAAGGGTGATCATGTCTTAATTACAGAAGATGTATATGGCGGAACATACCGAATGGTAACCGAGGTGTTGAATCGATTCGGAATCACACATACCTTTGTCGATATGACCAATTTGGATGAAGTTGCTAGAAATATTCAACCAAATACGAAAGTTATTTATATGGAAACACCTTCTAATCCATTACTTAAGGTTACTGATATTAGTGGAATTGTTAAATTAGCAAAAGCAAATAACTGTTTAACTTTTTTAGATAACACATTTTTAACACCAGCATTACAAAGACCGCTTGAACTTGGAGTGGATATTG
>JBEQAC010000057.1:0-15409 GCA_041640535.1 Bacillaceae bacterium | reverse complement strand
AGATCGATGCCATCTATATCGCCAGCCCGAATTCATTTCATGCACAACAATCTATTATATTTTTAAATCACGGAAAACATGTATTGTGTGAAAAGCCTATCGCTTCAATTACTTCAGAAGTAAAAGCCATGGTGGCTGCAGCAAAATCAAATAATGTGCTACTAATGGAAGCAGTAAAAACCACTCTTCTCCCAACTTTTTCCACGATTAAGGATCATTTACATAAAATTGGGAAAGTCCGTCATTACTTTGCTAGTTATTGTCAATATTCATCTCGTTATGATGCGTACAAAGAAGGTCGAATCTTGAATGCATTTAATCCAACCTTTTCTAACGGAGCACTTATGGACCTTGGGATTTATACGATATATCCAATGGTAGCTTTGTTTGGAAAACCGCATAGTACCAAAGCAAACGCATTTATGCTTGAATCAGGTGTTGATGGTCAAGGAAGTATATTATTTAAATACGAAGAGATGACAGGGATGGTCATGTACTCAAAAATTACAAATTCGTATATTCCATCAGAGATTCAAGGCGAGGAAGGAAGTATTATCATTGATAAAATACATACACCAGAAAAAATCGAGATTAGATACAAAAATAATACTATAGAGGATATTTCAGTACCATTAGAGTATCCATCGATGTATTATGAAACGAAAGAATTTATTGATTTAATTAAAAATGGACAAAATGAATCATTCATTAACTCTTATGCAAATTCTCTGACTACAATGGAATTAATCGAAAAATCGAGGAAGCAAATTGGACTTGTTTTTCCTGCAGATCAGTCGGAACGTTGATTAAGGAATAAGTACAAGATAAAGAGAAAGGGACTATCACTATAATAGCCCTTTTTTTCGTTTTACTTTACCCAATGTGAAAAAACAAAAACCGCTGGAGAATTCCAATAAATAGTTACTTCATTGGTAGAATAGCTATCCTGATGATCCACAAAACACTGTGCAGGTGCCTTTCCATGAAGAAGTTCCCGTGCACATTCATCTTGTAAGCCTCTATTAGGTCCGCCTGATACTAATCCTGGTACTGGGTCAATTACATCATCACCAACCGACGGACGATGATGTGGATGCATAACAGGTCTATCACCAAAACCTGTTACATAACTTATATCTAGTACATTCCGTCCCAAGAGATAATGAACATGCTCCAACGCACAAGCTTCAAATTTCTTGTCTTTTGTGAAATGGTAGGACAATAGTAGTTGCATCGCATGATTCATCAACACCATATTACTTCCCCAAATATAGTCTGTTTCTTTTAATGAAAGATTGTACCCATCCTCCCTACTTTGATCCACCAATTGTTCCGCAACTTCAACTAAGCCTGAAAGTAGTGTTGCATAAAGTGAAGGTACTGTTTGAATTTTGTCTTGTAAAAGGTAGGAAATGGTTCCATAACCACCAACATCCGCCCACGCTAATGCAAATTTGTCAAACTCTAGATTAAACAGTTGTTGAAAATGTTCATGATAGATTGTCTCACCAGTAGTGCGATATAGTTCTGCTGCTGCCCAATATCTTTCATCACAATCAATTTTGTCACCATATTCACCTGTGCTGACTTCTTTAGGATTATTAAAGCTAGGTACATCTGGATTTTCTTCTAACCACTTCCACGCCTTTACTGAAGCATTTAAACAACGTTTTACGAAAATATCATCAAACGGTTTGTAAATACGTGAAGCCATTGCCATAATCGCAGAGTAGCTAGCGGTTGCTGTTGCAGAAATTGGGGAAAAATACAAATCTGATAAGTCATCCTCCGGCATGACTGCTAATCCTGGAAAATTTAACGTCGTTAATTTATGAAATACTCCGCCAGTTTCTATATCCTGCATCTTAAACAACCATTCAAGTTCATAACGACATTCATGAAGTACATCAGGAGTAATGCCGTCTGACTCAGGAATAGGCATAGTCGTTTCAAACGCTTTTGGATATAGCTCATATGCTAGAAGTAAATCTGCTATCGCTTTGCCCGCTGCCACAGTATATTTACCATAATCCCCTGCATCATGCCAACCTCCACAGCTATCAAGAAGTCGACCTTCTTGTCCAATCACAAGTCCCTTTTTAGTATGGCAAGCTTTATGCATCCAAGGTCCAGCGAATTCTCCAGTTAGTTCCATCCCACAGCGATAATAATAAAACGCTTTCAATAGAGCGTGATGTAGTTCTTCATAAGGATTATCCGAGATAATGAATGAAGCTGAAACCAAATCATCTTTCTCTATGTGATATTTTCCTGGTGTTTTAACTAGAGTGAAATCTCCAGAACAAACATGTACTCAACTAACTTCATCAAAAATAATTTCACTTGTCTCTCCTCGAAATATTATTTCTCCAGTCTGCTCACTAACGACCTTAAAGATTCCCGCTGAATCTGTAAAAGAAGCCAATTTAGATGCAGAAGTTAGATATCCAATCTGATTAACTGTAATAGCTCTAACTGCCTTACTCATTTCTTCCCTCCTAACTCTAGAGGATTAATGCTTGGCTACAACAACTTCATTCCTATACCAAGCTTTTAATACTCTTCTGCCTTTGTAATGTTTCTCTGTTCCTCTTCACTAAATTGTAATATTGCAAGCATTTTTATTATTTGGTTACAACGTCGATTTTCCAAAGTTAGATTTAATTACCATTTCACAAATAACATAACCAAACAAAAATAATTATGTCAATAGAATTCTAAATATCTTATATAATTCTATTTAATGAATATAGTAAAAATTCTATTATCAATACTGATGTCAATTAAAATATGAAAAAATAGGCTCTTACTTAGTATTAGTAATTAATGATATAATAAAATGAAAGTATAAAAGTCATAATTAAGTGGTGATAGCTATGAATATGTTAAACAGTAAATTTTATGTAATATTAGAAAAAATCTCAAATTTCTTTCTTCTTAATATACTTTGGATTTTCATGTGTTTACCTATTGTTACATTTTTCCCTGCAACAACAGCCATGTTCGGAGTATTAAGAGAATGGGCAATGAAAAAAGAAAATGGAGTATTCCGTCCCTATTTCCGATATTTTAAAGAAAACTTTAAATCTAGTTTTCTTGTTGGAATTGTGTGGATTTTAGTCGTCACTATTTTATATATCGACTTTCAATTAATTTCGCAGTTTAGTGCAACGATTAGCACGATTTTTATAAGTCTTTTATTCGTACTCGGGATTATTGTAGCTTTTATGACCATATATCTGTTTCCAGTCATGGTTCATTATAAATTATCTTTTAAAGGGATCTTAAAAAACTCATTTTTTATCTCTATGATGTATTTTCCAACTACAATTCTTTCTATTTTAATCATAGCAAGTATGTATACGTTTTTTGTATTTTTCCCTGTTTCTTTTCTTATTATTTTTAGCACAGGTAGTTACTTAATTTTTCTTCTTTGTTATCGAAGTTTCAAAAAAATTGAATTATTAACTCAAAAACATAAACAATTGTCTGAAAATGCAGCAAGTTAAACATTAAATAAGAGGCTGTCTTATAAGTGCCTGGCACCACCGAATTCCTCTATACCTAGTTGAGTTAAAACTCAAATTAATCTAGATATTGAGAAGTGGTGCCTGGCACTTAGTTTTTAGACAGCCTCTTATTATTATATAGGATTTTATTATGATTTTACGGTGTTACCTCTACTTTCAGTTTTCAATGTGTTTATAGAATCTCTATAAATAATTGAGCTAACTAACATAATTTTTTCGTACGGTGCTGTAACTTGTTTTACTCTTCTTAATAACATCTCTACAGCTCGAATCCCAATATCTTCTTTTGGAACATTTACTGTTGTTATCGTTGGAGAATCTGCATATGAATCAATTGTATTATCAAATCCAGTTACCGATATTTCCTTTGGTACTTTAATATTCATATTTTCACATGCTTTCACTGCACTGCGGGCAATAGCATCATTTGCACAAACGAGAGCGGTTGGAAGAGCCTTCCCTTTTTTTGATAACCAAGCAGCGATTTGATTCATATCTTCAGCATTATCTGTTCCAGAAATTGTAATAAATTGGTCTTTCTTATCAGTTTCAATGTTAAGATTTTCTAATGCAGTTCGAAATCCTAACCACCGATCGTAAAAACTCCTTGAATATTCATTATTTCCAACAAAACAGAGGGATTGATGGCCTAATCCTATTAAATGATTTGTTATTGATAATGTTGAATCAATGTTATTTATAAACAATGTGTCAGTTGGAATTAGATGATCCTCATGGTCTACTAGTATGATTGGAATACCAAATTGATTAACTTCTAATAAGAGGGATGTAGAGATATATCCAACACCAATAACACCCAAGAATGCTTTTATATTAATAATTTTTGAAAAGTTTTCAGCGCTGTTTTCTGTTAAAATCACAATCCCTAAACCGGCTTTTTTTAAACCTACAGTAATACCATCTACAATTTTACCCCAATAAGTCGATTCCTTAGTTTGATATCGAACATTTGGCATTAGGATTAATACCGTTTGCTTTTCAGAATTTAAACCCTCTGGCCTATCGATCTGAAATTGATTTGTATGCACTTTTTTCTTGGAAATGTACCCTAATTGTGCTGCTACTTCAAAGACACGTTCTTGAGTAGACGGACTTACTCCACCTTTTCCCGATAATGCTTTTGAAACAACAAATTTAGAAACTCCTAAATAATCTGCTATTTGTTGCATGGTGACTTTTTTCTTCATCTACTTCAACTCCAGATATCATTATCCAATTACATTTTTTGTTATTTGTTTCATTTTGCAAAATAAATAATTTCCAACTAACAACATGATGATAAAACATTAATTCCATACGACTAATACCATAGTCTATTAGGTTTTCACTATTCAGAACTATTTCGCAAAGCGTAGTAACGGCACCGAAATTGTTAGTTTTGTTATATATAACTATATTATAAATATGTAAAAAAAGTAAGTACCTTAATCAAATAAACTGAAAATTTAAAACACGAAAAAAGACCAACCAAATACTTACATGCGGTCGGTCTATGTATTTTCTATACATTTTAAATTCATTTTTTATACTTATTTTAACACACACTTTTTTGAAAAAAGGGTAATATTTCATTATTTTATACTAACAAAAAAGACACTTTTTAAAACCATTAAAGGTCTATAAAAGTGCCAAATTATTTATCACTAGAGACTTTCTTTCTGGCTGCATTCCATCGTTCATTTAAATCATTCGCAATGTCATCAAACGTTTCTTTTCTATAGCCAATCGCAGCTTCTACAATACGTTTCTTATTATCATCTAACCAGAAACCAATATCAGCTTCTTTATCGATTTTATCAACTAACCCTTCCTGTCCAGTTTTTGCTGGTGTCAATAAAGTAAACTCTACACCTTGAGCTTCGTATTCAACTAGATATGCGGGAAGCGGAACATCTTTGGCTGCACTAATTCCTCCTGCTTGTTCCACAGAATAACCAGACTCATGGATAAACCACTCTAGCCAAGCTAATGATGCTTCTTTATTTTTGCTATTTTTGTTAACAGCTATTTGATAGTCCGAACCTAGTGGAAAGAGAATCTTCTTTGCATTCGTTGGGAAGGGCATATAGCCAATATCATCTGGATTTTCAGAAAAACCTTTTATTTGTTCAATTGCCCAAGAACCTAGTACCATAGTAGCAATTTCACCTCTACCCATCATTGCTTTAGAAGATTCCCAATCCGTAGTTATTGGATCATTTTCAATTAATCCTCTATTCGCCACTTCGTACATTAATTTATACATATCATAGTGTGGCTTGCCCTGAACAAATAGATCATCTTGATTTGGCATAGTTACATTATAATAGTCCACATCCCCTACAACCGTTGTAATTGCACCCTCCCATTGAGTTAATGGCCATCCAGCTGCATAGTTAGTATATAAAGGAATAGCATCTGTTTTATCTTTTACTCGCTGTAATACATTAAGAAATTCGTCAATTGTTTTTGGGACATCAGTTATTCCAGCTTCTTCAAAAACAGCTTTGTTATAAACAATCCCTGTGTATGACATCGCAATCGGAATACCATAAACTTGTCCACTAACAGCTCTTTCTTCAATACCCATATATATATCTTGCAATTCTTCTAAATTACCAAGTGGTTCAAAAAAAGTTGGAATGTCTGCTATTGGTACTTGAGGTGGGATTAACAGAACGTCACCATAGTCTTTTGTGTTCATTCGTGGTGCAATTTGACTACCGTAATCTGCTAGTGCTTCAAAGTTAATCTTTATATTGGGATATATCTCATTAAATCTTGCAGCATACTCAGGAAATACAGTATCGACAATATCTGTTCTTTGAGTGATAACTTTGATTTCACCGCTTAGAACGCCTTCACCCTCGTCAGCATCAGTTCCATCAGTATCATTCTCACTACCACATGCTGTTGTTAAGACTAAAAATGCAGCAAATAACATTAAAAGTCTTTTTTTCATTGTTGTAACTCCCCTCTACATTCTACATTTTAAATGAACGTTAATCTTGAAAAAAATTTTGGTTTATTCTCACATTCTAACAAAAAAATCCCTCCAAATATAGAGGGACTAGAAATTGAATATTTATACTCTACTCTTCCTCCAAAACCAATACATCAAATGGAGAGAGTGTTACGGTACCTTCTACTTTACTTCCATTAAATAAATTAATACATGGCTGTCCCAATGTCACTGGTTGCGTAGTATTAGAATAATTCAGCAGGAAAATAAATTGCTCACCTTTCTCATTTACTCTCTTGGCAACTTCGACACTTTCACCCATGCTTATCCATTCTAACGACTTTTTTAGTCCTATTAATTCCAACAAATGCTCTGCAATTTCTAGTGTAAAGGCGCTGCCAAAGTAATAGCTTTCACCTTTTCCATATCGGTTTTTTACGAGCACTGGTTTAGCATCATTATATCCATCCTTATGACGACCAAGGACGATTGTATTTGTACCAATCACGTTTAATATCTCTATAAACCCTTCAAATGTTGATGATATACCATTATGAGACCATTCAAATGTAGGGGGTTCCTCAAATGGACCAATTAAAGAAAAATCCTCAACTGTTATACCGCAAAGTTCACTTACTGGACCAGGGAATGGCGCCATATAACAATGCCCATTTTCATTCTTATATCCCGTACGGCAACCAAAAATAACCTTCCCTCCATTTTCTACATAGGCGCTTAATAGAGCGGCTGTTTCACTAGTCAAAATAGTTGCATGAGGATAGATTAACACCTTATATTTTTGTATATCTGTGATTGTAGTTTTATCATTTAAATATACAGCATCCATAGGAATATGGTTATACTGTAACGCTTTTACCCATGATAAAATACTTCTTTGTTCTAATGGTCCATGCCAATGGTCAAGCTCACCATCCCACTCATTATCATAATCCTTGAGTATAGCAACCTCTGCTTTATATTTCGATCCTACTACCCTTTCTGCTATTTTAGCGACTTCCTCTCCCACTCTAGCAGCTTCTTGAACGCGTCGATTTGGTTGATTATGATAATCATTAATTCCATGCCAATAAATTTCAGTTCCAATGTTGGCTGTTCTCCATCTAAAATATAAAACCATATCTGCACCATGAGCAATCGATTGATATGTCCATAGTCTCATTTGACCCGGCTTTGGGGATGGCTGTTCCATTCTATTAACCCAACCACCTGGTCCAGATTGTTGCTCAAACACAGCAAAGTTTTCGGAAATACTTCGTACGCCAGTTAAATTCCAACTCCACTTTCGATCTAATAATGGTTTATCACCTTTATCAGGATAAATGGTGCTAAAATTCGGGTAAGAATCGTACGCGAAAAAGTCTAATAACTCATCGGTCATTTTATGATTATCTAGATGTCCAAAGAGCCCATTTGTTGTAACCCATTGATTTGGAGCCAATTCCCTCATTATATTAGCTTGAATTTCTGCAAATGAAATGGCACTATCTGAGATAAATCGTTTTTCATCAAGTGCTTGATGTGGATTTGGAGAATCACTTACAGTTGGTCTTGTTAAGTGAACCTGTTCCCACTCTGTATAGGTTTGATTCCAGAATACAGCACCCCATGCCTTATTTAGATGGTCGAGTGTTCCATATTTTTGCTGAAGCCAGACACGAAATGCTTGATGATCTGCATCTGAATAAAATACATTTGTTTCACAGTTTAACTCATTATCAATTTGCCATCCGATGACCGCTTTGTGGTCTTTATAATGATCTACCATCTTCCTGACAATTCTTGCAGATAACTCTCGATAGATAGCTGAGTTATAGTTATAATGTCTTCTTTGACCATGTTGATATTGTACGCCCTCCATTGAAACATTTAATACTTCTGGATATTTAAATGTTAACCATGCTGGAGGGGTTGCAGTAGGTGTTCCAAGTACAACCTTTAAACCGCACTTAGCTGCTAAATTTATAGCACGATCGAAAAATTCAAAGGAAAATTCTCCTTCGTTCGGTTCGAAAATAGACCATGCAAATTCACCCACTCGTACAATTGAAAAGCCAAGTTCTTTCATTCTTTTATAATCATCTTCCCAAAGCTCTTCAGACCAATGCTCTGGATAATAACATACACCTAGTTCTATTTTCGATTGTTTTATAGACTTCTTCAAACTATGACAACTCCTTCTTGTGTTCATAATCTATTGTCAATTGGGCATTTTAATTATTAATGTTAAATACGGAAGTGAGGTCAAACGATGATTGAACAATCACTAAAAGATAAAGTTGCGATTATAACAGGATCTGGATCTGGTATTGGACGCGCCGCTGCCATTAAGTTAGCAAAAGCCGGAGCAAAAATTGGGTTAGTTGATCTTCTTGAGGAAAGATCTGAAAAAGTAAAAGCAGAAATCGAACAATTAGGTAGTGAAGCCATCATTACAGATACTGATGTTTCAGACTCAACTAGAGTGGAAGAAAGCATTCGTACCATTGTAAACAAATGGGATCGATTAGATTTTGTCTTCGCAAATGCTGGTATAAACGGAACTGTTTCACCTATCGAAAATCTCTCCCCGGAGGATTGGGATAAAACAATTGAAACCAATTTGCGTAGTACATTTTTAACGATAAAGTACTCCATCCCCCACCTAAAAGAGAAAGGAGGTAGTATCGCAATTACCAGCTCTATTAACGGTAATCGAACGTTTAAGGGTTTTGGAATGTCTGCTTACAGTACATCAAAGGCTGGACAAATGGCATTTGGTAAAATGGCTGCACTTGAACTAGCGAAATTTAAGATACGAGTTAACATTATTTGTCCTGGGGCTATTGAAACAAACATTGGTCAAAATACTCATCCAGATGAACAAAACCTAGAAAAAATAAAAATTCCAATAAAATATCCTAAAGGAAACCAACCACTTGAACATCATGCCGGAAGTCCAGATCAAGTAGCAGATCTTGTTTATTTTCTAGCATCTGATCTATCAAGTCATATTACTGGTACAGAAATTTATATTGATGGAGCAGAATCGTTACTTTAATAACTAAAAAACATAAATTAAAAATGAAAAGAGCAGGCTAATACAATCATGTATGGCCGCTCTTTTTCTTCTTTATTACTTTACGGATCCTTCTGTCAAACCAGCAATAAATTGTTTACTAAATATGAGGAATACAACTAATATTGGTAACGTTGCCATGAATGTACCTGCTAAAATCATCGCAAAGTCTTGATAATAAGCCCCATTTAGTGTACGCAACGCAATTTGAATAGTATGAACACTACGATCCTTTAAAACTACTAATGGCCATAAAAAGTCATTCCAGACGTTCATAAACGTAATAAGCCCAAGAGTTGCTAATGCAGGGCGAATAGGAGGAAGTACCACATTCCAGTATAGTCTGAAGTTTGACGCACCATCCATTCTACCAGCATCCATTAGTTCATTTGGAATCGTGGCTGAAATATATTGTCTCATCCAAAATACACCAAACGCATTGACCATCGCCGGAACAATAACGGCATTTAAGCTATTAATCCATCCTAATTTACTAATGATCATATAGGATGGAATTAGACCTAATTGAGAAGGTACCATCATAGTTGCAAGTAAGAAAACAAATAAACCATTTCTAAACTTAAACTCTAATTTTGCAAATGCAAATCCTGCAATCGAACAGAAGAATAATACAGATAAAGTTATTAGAGAAGAAACCACGATTGAATTCATGATTGCTCTAAAGAACTCAATATTATCAAACACCTTCTGTGCATTAACAAAAAAATTCGTTCCAGGTATCATCGCTGGTGGAAATTTATTAATAGCAGAAGTATCATTTGAACCGATTACAAACATCCAATAAAATGGGAAAACAGATAAAAAAGTCATCAATATTAACAAAAGATAAGTTATGATTCTACTAGGGTTATACCACTTTACTCCTACATCTCTCATTGAATTCACTTCCTTATTCAGCAGATTTAATACGTTTAGTGATAAATAGATTTATTAGTGAGAATCCTACAATAATTAGGAATAGAACCCACGCAATGGCAGATGCATAGCCAAATGAATTTCTAGTAAATGCTTCTTCATATAGGTAAAGCGTCATTGTTAACCCCTGTTTAATCGCACCACCACCTGCTCCTGAGAACATTAATGGCTCAGCAAAAATTTGCATTCCACCAATTGTTGAAAGAATAACAGTAAAGATGATCATTGGCCGTATCATTGGGATTGTAATATGAAAGAATTGTTGTGCTTTACTAGCACCATCAATGGTTGCTGCTTCATATAAATCCTTTGGAATACTTTGAAGTGCCGCTAGATAGATGATTGTGTTGTAGCCCGTCCATCTCCACATGACCATAGCAGCAATCGAAACATGGGTACCGATAACAGAGGCTCTCCAGTTAATAGGATCGATTCCAAAAAATGAAAGCAAATAGTTAAGAATACCGTATTGCTGACCGAAGATCGCACCAAAGATGATTGCAACTGCTACAACTGAAGTGATGTTCGGTAAGAAGACTGCAAGTCTAAAAAACTCTCTTCCCTTTAGAAATGCTTGATTTAGAATAAAGGCAAAAATAAGAGCCATAAATAATTGAGGAAGTGTTGATATAATCCAAATACTAAAGGTATTACCTAAAGCTTTCCAAAATATTGGATCAGTAAAAAGCATTTGGTAATTTTTAAAGCCTATAAATTCCTTTGCCCCTAAAATATTCCACTTATGAAACGAAATGTATGCAGTAAAAATAATTGGGAATACGCCAAAAATACCAAATAAGATAAAAAACGGAGAAATGTATAAATAACCTGAGATATGATCTCTGGTCGTTTGTTTTAGAGTCTTTTTAGTTACACCTAAATCCTGACGACTTTTAAGTTCTACCTTTGCAGACATGAAACTCTCCCCCTTGCGGTGTATAAAATGAGAGACTGATAGATTACCAGTCTCTCCCCTTTAATTGTCACAAAATTAACGGCTTAGCTCACGATCTAATTGCTCCATCGCTGTTTTCCAGCTATCTTCTTTATTTGCTTGACCATCTCTTACACGCGTAATTGCGTCACCGATAATTCCTTCAATTTGAATTGATTCTGGACCTTCGATAATTTCTTTAACTTGTGTTGCTGCTTCTGCATAAATTTTACCAACAGGAGCGTTGTTGAAATACTCACTTGTAAAGTTTTGAATATCTTCAGAATCAAAAATTCCAGGTGTTGATGGGAAGTTTCCATTCTTTTGGAATGTTACTAATTGTTGTTCTGGTGATGTTAACCATTTAATAAGCTTATACGCTTCTTCTGGATGCTTAGATTCTTTTGGAATAGTCATGAAAGAACCTCCCCAGTTTCCAGAACCTTCTGGTAATAAAGTGATATCCCATTTTCCAGCTGCATCTGGTGCATTAGACATCATGAAACCCATCATCCAAGCTGGTGCAAGTAGCGTAGCAAAGTCTCCATTTGTCATCCCTGTACCCCATTCTGGAGACCATTGATTGAAAGGAGATGCAAGTCCTTTTTCAATAAGTGTATTAGCAAGTTCATAAGCTTTCTTGATTTGTGGGTTATCTTTAACGATTACATTACCATCTTTATCAAAGTACTTTTCTGAACCTTGACCTTCAACAACTGAATATAAACCACCTGGAGAATCAATCATTGCCTTCCCAGTTTTAGCTTTAATTTGTTCTCCAACCTTAATATAGTCATCCCAAGTTTGGATTAGCTTTGCAACTTCTTCACGATCTGTTGGAAGACCAGCTTCTTCAAATAAATCAATACGATAAGCCATTGCTTGTGGACCAATATCTGTTGGTAATCCAAGTAGGTGCTTACCATCTGGAGTCATCGATTGTCTCCATTTCCAGTCAAGATAATCACCTGCAACTTCATCTGCTCCTAAATCTAGGAGATTATGAAAATGTTCTGGGCTACCTTTCATTTTATCAATTCCTTTAACCTCAACCGCTGAAATATCAGGAGCTCCACTTCCAGCAGCTAATGCTGTTGTTAAGTTATTATGTACATCTCCAAACTCTGCAAGTTGAATATCTACTTCAATATTATTTTCTGCTGCATATTCTTTAATTTGATCTTCAATTCCCATACCAGGCCATAACCAAATTGTTAGCTTTACTTTTCCATCCTTGCTCGTCCCACCAGAAGATTCTTTACTACCACTACAACCGACTGCAGCGAATAATAACAATGCACTCATTAAAATTAGTAACATTTTGTGAAAGCGAAATTTTTTCATTTTTCTCCCCCTCTGTAGTTAGAAAATTATTATATCCCTTTTTGTAAGTGCTTACACTTCATATTGTAAGTGCTTACATAATGATTTGTAAATAGATTTTTTACAACAAATTTCTATTTCTTTTTTCGACACTACTCAACATTGTTAGAAGTTTTTTTAAATTATTATGGAATGTAACATTCTAACCACTATCTATTTACATAACTTAATCTAACAAAATGAATATTTACATACTTATAATAGTAAAAAAATCTACCATACATAACAAGTACAGTAGATTCTTTGATAAATTTCCATCCATTATATTCTGACTTAAATTGAATAAAGATCTTTTAAATAAACTTTTTGCCCAGACCTAGCACTCTCCATAGAGCCAAAAACCATCATCATACTTTTTATATTGTCAGTACAATCTGTTTCTGCTAATCTATTCTCTTCAAGAGCAGTAAACATTTCATCTAAGCAGCCAAAATGACCTTCGTTTCCTTCGCACACAACTGGAATCTCACCCTTCTGGACTTTTCTTAAAAATTCTGCAGGCTTTTCGGTATCCACCACTTCACATTGTGGAAAATGTGCTCCATCCCACTTAACAGTGCCTTTTGAACCCGTAATTCTCCATTCTGATTCCCACGATGTATTAAACCCTTCGGCACACCATGACCCATTATAACTGAAAGTCGAGCCATCACTCATTTCAAAAATACAAATCGCTGAAGCATTTCCTTTATACCATGATCCATGTGGATTGTATTCATGACAGTAAACGCTTACAGGGTCAGCGCCGATAAGAAATCTAGCTTGATCAAAGGTGTGAATCGCCATATCCACGATAAGTGGATGAGCCATTACATCACGAAAACCGCCAAAGTGAGGACCAAGAAAGAAATCAGCATGAATTGACCCAACTTTTCCAATTGTCTCAGTCTGCAGAAAGTTTCTTATAGACCTTATGTTTCTAATAAAACGGCGATTTTGCATAACAGAATAGCTTCTATCTACCTCTTTTGATAGTTGAATAATTTCCTCTGCATCTGAAATGGATTCGGCCATTGGTTTTTCACCAAATACATTGCAGCCTGATTTAAATGCTGTTGTCACTATTTCCTTATGACTAGCAGGAATCGTTACATCAAAAACAAGATTTGCACCCGTATCTTTTATTGCTTTTTCCAAGTTGGTGTAAGTAGGTACATTAAGATTTCTTTTCTGACTCATTTTAATCGCATTTTCTTCAAAGATATCTACTAAACCTACTATTTTGACATTACTCCGTTGTTCTGCATAATCTAACCAAGTGTTTGACATCCCTCCACAGCCAGCTACAATCACTTTATGTTGAATCATTCACCAACCATCTCCTATTTTAAAGTTGAGTTATGTAACAAAAATGCCTTAGCTCAAGGTATGTTGAGCTAAGGACGAGTTTGTATGTGAATATTATAACTTAATTCGAATAACTGAACCATTTCCATTAGGAAGAACTTTTAAACCAAGAGCATCATGTTCAGTTGTGGCATCATTAACTGTTTTCACTTCAAGAATACCCCGTAATTGCACAGACCATGGTTTGGATGCACCAACAACTTGAATTAAAATTTCGTCAACTTCTCGAGTCGCAGTAAATAGTACTTCTTTCTTACCATCTACTGAGTAAACAGTCGTTTGTGCAGTTTTTCCTTCTTCTAATTCAAACAATTGGAATGTAACCTGATCAGCGTAGTCATAATCCGGCTGATCGTCAACACTTCCTACTGCAACAACTGAATTTGGCCGCACAAATAAAGGTACACTCATGTAGTCATGATGTTCTTTCTTCCACACACCACCGCTAACTTTCTCTCCTGTCAGGAAGTCGGTCCAAATTCCTTCTGGTAGATAGTAATTTGCGATACCTTTTTCATTAAAGATTGGTGAAACGAGAAGAGAATCTCCAAGCATGAACTGTCGATCTAAGTATGCACTCGTTGGATCTTCGGTAAATTCTAATACCATCGAACGCATCATTGGTACACCTGTTTCAGAAGCTTCAACAGCCTTGTTAAATAAATATGGCATTAGACTACATTTTAGTTTTGTAAAATGACGAAGGACGTCTACTGCCTCTTGATCATACAACCATGGAACACGATATGATCTGCTACCATGTAAACG
Source organism: Bacillaceae bacterium (assembly GCA_041640535.1). GTDB lineage: Bacteria > Bacillota > Bacilli > Bacillales > Bacillaceae_L > Litchfieldia. The sequence continues at coordinate 473 of JBEQAC010000057.1, read as the reverse complement.
GCTGTGACTTGACAATAATCCAAAAGCAATCCAACGCTTGTACACATCAGCTGTACCATTACTTTCGAAACCACCAATATCATGGCTCCAGAATCCAAACCCTGACATCCCAAGTGACAAGCCACCACGTAAGCTTTCTGCCATTGATGGGAATGTTGCTGTACAATCTCCACCCCAGTGAACAGGGAATTGCTGACCTCCAGCCGTTGCTGATCTAGCAAATAATGCCGCTTCACCTTCACCTAATTCTTCTTTTAATACATCAAATACTACTTTATTGTAAAGGAATGTGTAATAGTTATGCATTTTATACGGATCAGATCCATCATGATAGACAACGTCTGTTGGAATTCTTTCACCAAAGTCTGTTTTAAATGAATCAACACCCATTTTTACTAGGCGTCTTAGATGACTAGCATACCATTCACACGCATCAGGATTTGTAAAGTCTACAATCCCCATTCCTGGCTGCC
>JBEQAC010000056.1:0-15454 GCA_041640535.1 Bacillaceae bacterium | reverse complement strand
GAATATTGATGCTTACCCATTTTTCGATTTTTTTCAGCCATCATATTTTTCTCATGATTCATCGCATTATGGTCTTTTGCTTTTTTATCATTATCGCTAGTTTTTGTCATCTCATACACTCCCTTCAGTGCTATCAGTCAGATAATAGCTTTTCCTTCAAAAAGGGAAAGTATGTAGGTTCTAACCTCTGTTTTCATTTAGGAAGAAAATTGCAAGTGTTCCTGGACCAACATGTGAGCCAATGGCTGCTCCAATTGAATTTATATAAACTGATTTACACCCAAACTTATCAATAAATAAATCCTTTAGTTCGTCCGCTGTTTCATGAGCATCTGCATGACTAATCCCAATCGTTTGTTCTGAAAGGTTTGTTCCTCTTTCCTCCATGATTTCAAGGATTCTCTTTGTCACTTTCTTTTTGCCACGGATTTTTTCGATTGGAACGAGCTTACCATTTTCAACATTAAGCAATGGTTTAATGTTTAATAATCCACCAACAAATGCCGCTGTTTTTGTTACCCTTCCACCACGAGCTAAATAATCAAGATCATCTACAGTAAAGATATGCTCCATCTGAGCTGAAAGAGTAGTTACTGTTTGAATAATATCCTCTTTAGATGCACCGCGAGTGGTAAGGTCATGAGCTGCTTTAACAACCAAACCTAAGCCTAAAGAAGCACATTTTGAGTCGATAATCGTAAGGTCAAAATCAGGGTACTCTTCTTGCACCTCTGATCTAATCATAACTGCGGTTTGATATGTACCAGATAAAGCTGAAGAAAATGCTACATAAACACCGATTTGCTTTTCTTTTGCCATTTCTGTAAAAACCTCTTTAAAAAGATGTGGAGAAACCTGAGAAGTTTTTGGAGAAGAACCACTCCTCATTGCATCATATACATCACCAGGTTGTATCGATGTGAGGTCTAAATAATCTTTCCCATCTAAATGAACACCTAAAGGGAACAATGTTACAACTGCTTCATTAAAAAACTCTAAGGGTAAATCACTTGCACTATCAGCTAATATCTTAACTGTCATTTTTTGTCACCTTCTTCTTTATTATATAAGTTAAAAAAAACGTAAAATTTCTTAATCTAAGTGTATAGACTATGCTCTAAAAATACAATGTTAGTCTTTGTGAATGGTAAAGAAAGGTTAATTTCATAAAAAATGTACAAACTAAAACGAATGATCGAGAAGGAGTGAAATATTTGGTCCTTTTACATATAAAAAAAACAATCGTCGTTCTTTTAGGTGCATTGATAAACGCTGTTGCTTTAAATATGTTTTTAATTCCTGCAGATGTGTATGCAAGCGGGTTTACTGGTGTTGCTCAGTTAATTTCAAGATCATTAGAAGACTATACCCCTTTTTATCTTTCGACTGGGATCATTCTTTTGTTTCTGAACATTCCAGTTGCCATTTTAGGATGGAAGAAGGTAGGAAAAACATTCACCCTATATAGCTTTTTTTCTGTTGCTGCAACAACCTTCTTTCTTTCAATTGTCCCACTGGTTTCACTTTCCAATGATATCATTTTAAATGCAGTATTTGGTGGTGTACTATTAGCCTTAGGCGTTGGGTTTACTCTTAAGTGGGGTGCATCAACAGGAGGATTAGATATTATTGCCATGATATTATCTAGAATGAATGATAAGCCTGTTGGAACATATTTTTTTACGTTAAACTCTGTTATTATCTTAAGTGCTGGTCTATTATATGGATGGGAGAAAGCTTTATATACAATGGTGACTTTGTATGTTTCGACTAGAGTAATTGACGCCATTCATACTCGTCATGAAAAGCTAACGGCCATGATTATTACAAAAAAGGGTGAGGAACTAAAAAAAGCAATTCATAGTAAATTAGTAAGAGGAATTACAATTGTTCCAGCAAAGGGAGCCTTCACAAATGATACGAAAGAAATGATGATGATTGTCATAACAAGATATGAATTGTTTGATTTAGAACAAGTATTAAAAGCAGTTGATCCACATGCTTTTACAAATATTATCCAAACTCAAGGGATTTATGGTTTTTTTCGAAAAGATTAGTAACCTTTAATTGAATACTTTCGACTAAGTTAGTAAAAGGAGGTTAATTATATGATGAAATTTTTAATCATGCTGATGATATCTGTATTTTTCATTGCTGGCTGTGGAACTAGCGGAAACAATACTTCAGGAGGTCCAGGAGAAGGAGTGGAGGAACCGGTGAATGGAAATCCAATTGAAGAGCCTAAAGAGGAAGAACCAGCAGAGGAAGTTTCCGTTGACGTGGATGCTTTGCTTGAAAATTTAGAAGCAACTGTCAAGACAAACGCGACAGCTGGTGAAGCGGTCTTTACCATTACTCTAAAAAATACTGGTGATGAAGATGTGACCTTAACATTCTCTTCAGGCCAAAAATATGAAATTGTGGTGACAGATGCTTCTGGCACGGAAGTGTATCGATATTCGATTGATAAAATGTTCACAATGGCACTTCAGGATGTTGTCCTAAAAGCTGGTGAAGAAATTACATGGACTGAAATCTGGGATTATAAACAAACTGGAGAGCGTGTGCCGAGTGGTGAGTATACAGCAACAGTTGAAATTATTGCTTATCAAATTAATGGTGCTGATGTAGCTCCTGGATCAATCAAAACTCAAGAAGAAATTACCGTGCCAAAAGAAAATGTAGCGTTTCGCAATATCATGGTTGAAGGCTCCGGTGGTGAATACAAAGTAACGGGAGAAGCGCGAGTATTTGAGGCTAGCTTTTTCTATGCGGTAGAAGACGGTCATGATTATGTGATAAAAGAAACAGTTTTCCAAGCAAATGAAGGTGCACCTGAATGGTCTCAATTTGAGATCAACCTATCCATCCCAAGTGATAAATTACCGACAAACGGAACATTAACTGTTCAGTTATTTGAACGTAGTGCAAAGGACGGAGAAATTGTTAACATGTACCATGCTGTTTTAGAACAATTTCAATAAAAAGATAAGGGGAATCCATTCGGATTCCCCTCATCTTTATTGCAATTGCTCTAATCGATCTTGTAAGTCGTGAAGCTGTCTTTGCTCTGCAACCGTTGAATTGGCAAAAGCTGAAGATAATGCGTTTTTTGCTACTTTTACTGCTTCAATTGGGCAAACGTCTGATTGACCTGATTGGGCTTGTTCAGCAATCATTACCGTTTCTCTGGCTTTTTGAAACAATGCATTACCCATTCTTATATCCCTCCATATGAGGATTTTTCTACATCTGTCTTCTGTTTTTCTTCAGCTTCAGCTAACGTCGAACGGTAAGGGAAACGTTCCGAATACTTTTGTTGAGAATCGACTCCTTGTTGGACAAATCGCTTTGATTTATTGCTTTTACCCATAAGAGAATTCCCCCTTTTAGTAGGCTAAGAACAGCTTTGACGCTATGAATTGGCGTCCTCCATAGTTTGGGTTAATCGATTCTTTTTATGTTAGGTAATTATTGTTGAAGAATGCTCTATTTAACGGATTATAATTTTAAATGATCCTCTAAATACTTGGCGATGCCATCTTCTTCATTCGATACAGTGACTTCGTTTGCGAGATTTTTTAATTGATCAATTGCATTACCCATTGCAATTCCATGTCCTGCATACTCAATCATTTCAAAATCATTATCCTCATCCCCAAATGCGATGACCCTTTCTCTTGGGATATTGTAATAATCGGCAATTCTTTTTAGGCCAATTGCTTTATTTAAGCCAGCTTTTACAATCTCTATCACATGCCATGGGGCTCCCCATTTTCGATGATCAATCACTTCAGCGTGAACATCTGATAAGTGTTGTCGAACTGAGTCCACATTCTCTTCTCTTGGATGGATTAGTAATGCGGTTGGATCATGTTTAAGAATTTCACGTAAATCTCCTGTTTGAACTTTAGGATCCCCGTGACTAAATACATCTAAGAGTATTTCATCATGATAGTGAAAATAGACATCATCTACGACCTCTGCTAAGATATTGTGAACATTGAAGGATTCGCTTGCTACGACAATGTCTTTGACGGTATGTAACTCTAATGGCTGGTGATATATTCCCCATTTCTCATAAAGTGGGTGATGAACAAACGCCCCGTTAAAATTTACAATCGGTGTAGTTAGGCCAAGTTCTTTATAATACATGACACTTGAACGGAAGGGCCGTCCTGTCGCAATAGCAACGATATGACCTTCTTCTATTGCCTTTGAAATGGTTGCTTTTGATCTTTGTGAAATGGTCTTATCATCCTTTAAAAGTGTTCCATCTAAGTCAAGTGCAATTAAGTGTTTTTTTGTCATAATATCCCCTTTTTTAAATGTATTCTTACTACTAAGTTAAGCAAATATGTAAGGTACGTCAAACGAGAAAGGTGATTATGCATATTTTTTCCAAATATGATTTGTCCATGTTACACTATTTATATGAATTTTGCCGCAAAATTATATCTAGAAGGAGCATCGTAATAATGGTCATTATTGAACATAAAATCATCCGTGAGGTTCCGACTTTGCATATTGTAAAAGAGCAAAAAATGGAGACTCAAGCACCACTAATTATCTTTATTCATGGCTTTACAAGTGCAAAAGAACACAATCTTCATTTTGCCTATCTTTTGGCAGAAGAAGGCTTTAGAGTCATTTTACCAGATGCTCTATATCATGGAGAACGTAATGAGGGATTAAAAAGCAATGAACTAAATTATAAATTTTGGGAAATTGTTTTAAATAATATAAAAGAGATCGAAAATATAAAAGAAGAGCTTGTCGCTCTAGGTTTAGCGGATAGTGAACGGATTGGGGTGGTTGGAACCTCAATGGGTGGGATTACGACGTTTGGTGCATTGACGCAATATAATTGGATTAAAGCTGCAGTTAGTTTAATGGGATGCCCAAATTATGAAATGTTTTCTCGTGGGATCATCCATGAATTAAAAAAGAATGGAGAAAGAGTACCATTTACTGATGAAGAAATTGAGCAGCAAATTACTTTTCTAAAAAGGTATGATTTAAGCAGCCAACCTGAAAAACTTAAACATCGCCCAATGATGATTTGGCATGGTCGATTTGATGAAGTGGTACCATTTCAATATACATATGATTTTTATCAGCAAATCCGCCCGTTCTATAAAGGCTCTGAGGATTTGCTGAAATTTATTGAAGACCCTAAGGCGGGACATAAAGTATCACGTGAAGGCTTAATAGAAACTGTAAATTGGTTTAAATATCATTTAGCATATGATTGAATATGTGTAAGAAGTGAGGGCATATCTATGGTATCCTCTTTTTTTATTCATAAAGGGAAGTGTGACATGGTGAATTCTGGAAAAATAATTGGAATCATTTTAGCTGGTGGTGAGTCTAGACGTTTTGGATCTCCTAAAGCATTAGCAGTTTATAATGGAAAATGTCTTATTCAATATTCATACGAGCTATTGAAGGAGTATTGCGACGAACTTATTGTCATAAGCCATTCAGATTTAAAAGCTCAATTAAAATCAGTTGTTGAAATTGAGATAACGGAAGATCTTGGAATGTATAAGGGAAAAGGACCTCTTGCTGGAATCATGACTGGAATGGAGGAAAAGCGAGGGGATTGGTATATGGTCATGCCCTGTGATACACCAAAGATGTCTGAAAAAGTGTTATCCACTCTCTTAAAATGTAGATCAAATGAATATGATGCAGTCATACCTATTGTTAATGGGAAAATTCAACCGTTAGCTGGTATCTATCACATCGAAATCAAACCTAAAATCAAGAGTCTCCTAGAACAGAACATCTATAAAATGACAGCATTATTAGATATGTGCAATGTAAGATACATAAGTGAACAAGAGTTAGGGGTAGGCGGGGAAGAATTCATGAATATTAATCATTTCAGTGATTTTGAACAATTAAATAGTGAAAAATAAATGTCTATTTTAAGACATGTGACTTGCTTCACATTATTTATTCAAACAAGGTGTTACAATTCTCCTATCAAAACTTTAGGAGGTTTCCTTATGTTTGATCGAGACTTTAATCAAGATCCTTTTATCGTGATTTGGGAGCTAACAAGAGCTTGTCAGCTTCATTGTTTGCATTGTAGAGCAGAAGCTCAATATATACGAGATCCGAGAGAATTAACTTTTGAAGAAGGTAAAAAGTTAATTGATGATATTTATTCCATGAATAACCCGATGTTAGTATTCACAGGTGGCGATCCTCTAATGAGGCCAGATGTGTATGAGATTGCTGAATATGCAATTAAAAAAGGGGTTAGGGTGTCCATGACACCGAGTGCAACACCAAATGTTACAAAGGAAGCGATTGAAAAAGCAAAAAATGTAGGGCTGGCAAGATGGGCATTTAGTTTGGATGGTCCGACAGCTGAAATTCATGATCATTTTCGTGGAACAAAGGGTTCATTTGACTTAACCATGAATGCGATTAACTATTTACACGAGCTTGAGATTCCGATTCAAATCAATACGGTTATCTCCACGTATAATATCCATGTTTTAGAGGATATGGCTGAATTAATAAAAAAATTAAAATGTGTATTGTGGAGTGTATTCTTTCTGGTACCAACTGGCCGCGGGAAAGATCAGGATATGATTACTCCAGCCCAGCATGAACAAGTATTTAGATGGCTCTATGAGCTAAGCAAGCAGGTTGATTTTGATATAAAAACAACAGCTGCTCAGCATTATCGCCGCGTCGTGATTCAATCAAAACTGAGAGAAACGAAAAGAAAAGAGACGAAGGTAAAATACCAAGATGCTTTATTAGAAGGAAAAACAGGTCAATTTGATGGCTTAGGACGAGCTCCAAAAGGAGTAAATGATGGAAACGGCTTTGTCTTTATCTCGCACATAGGAGATGTTTATCCTAGCGGATTATTACCGATAAAGGCAGGAAACGTTCGTGAAACCTCACTTCCTGAAATTTATCGAAACTCGCCAATTTTTAAGAATTTGAGAAATCCAGACCTACTAAAGGGAAAATGTGGGGTTTGTGAATATCGTTTTGTTTGTGGTGGCTCAAGATCGCGTGCATATGCAGTAACAGGTGACTACATGGAAAGTGAACCATATTGTGTATATGTTCCTGAGGTCATGCGTGAGAAAAAAATAAAAAGCTGACACTGGTCAGCTTTTTATTCAATGCTACAAAATACTGCAGAACAACCCTCGCAATTAATTTCAGATCTTATATAGTTCAGATCATGGATTGTGATCTTACTCTTTGAGATGGAGAGAATCCCTTTCGCTCTTAAATCATTTAACATTCTATTTACACTTTCTCTTGTGGTTGCACAAAAATTAGCTAGCTCTTGATTCGTTAAAGGTAGATCAATAAGAATCCCATCTTCAGTTTTTCTTCCATAGCTATTTGTCATCCTTACAAGGGTTGAATAGAGAGCTCCTTTTTTTCCATAAAGGACTAAATCTCTAAATTTTGTTTGGGTTTTACGAAAGTGGTCACTCATCCATTTCATAAATTCCAAAGCAAGCTTGCTATTTTCAAAAAGCTTCCGTTCTAACTCTTCCTTGTTAATCACTGCTACCACACCTGATTCAACCACAACGGCATTAAATAAATACTTCGCATCCTCTGAAAAAAGAGTTAATTCACCGACAATCTCGTCTTTCGTACAAATTCTTAGTGATAGTTCTCTCCCATCGGAGGATAGCTTATTGATTTTAACACGCCCAGAACGAACAATATAAAGCTCTTTTGCAGTCATTCCTTCTTGGAAAAGAAATGTTCCTTTTTTTATGGTCATAAAATGTTCAGCAGACTTTAAAAGCTCATTTAATTCTACCGATAATGTTGACTTTGGTCGCGTACTTGTTGGAGTCATAAAAATCACCCTTTTCGAGTAGATTTAGTATCTATCTTGATTTAACGTGAAAAATGGAAAGGAGTCAATGTGATGTAGCGCACATTTCTGTGAACATTCTTTGATAGATACAGTTTGTCAATCATTATTCACAATCATAATGATTGAAGTCTTAGATCAAAAGTTTTTATTTAAGATTATCCTCTAACGGATGTTTTGGTTGTGATGTACATCACATTCCGATTATAAAAATCTGCGATAAACTAAGATATCCAATATAGTTGGGTTTATGGTATAAATACGTTAAAATGTGTAGGATAGCAACTGACAGAATTTGATATAAAAATACATAGATAAAAGTGGGGGAATCTCCAAATGGTAGAAAGACGTACACCCATACCAGTAAATGAAGCAGTGGATAAAGTAATGAAATATGCATCTGAAGGAGAAGTTGAAACAGTTTCAATCGAAAAATGCTACGGTAGATTTCTAGCAGAAGACTTATGTGCAGATCATGATGTACCTCCATTTAATCGTTCGCCGTATGATGGATTTGCTATTCGAGCAAGTGATTCTATCCATGCAAATCAACACAATCCAGTTGAATTTGAAGTCATAGATGAAATAGGTGCTGGTTATGTATCGAAGAAAAAAGTAGAACCTTTTCAGGCTATTCGTATTATGACAGGAGCTCAAATGCCAAATGATTGTGATGCAGTGGTCATGCTTGAGTTAACGAAAGAATTTGAGCGCAATGATAAAAAATATATGTCAATAAAGAGATCGTTCAAAAACGGTGATAATATCTCATTCAAAGGCGAAGATACAACGAAGGGAACGGTATTGGTAAGGAAAGGGACTTATATTAATCCAGGTATAAAAGCATTATTAGCTACTTTTGGATATGCAAAGGTCAAGGTTGCGAAAAAACCAATTGTCGGTATTTTTGCTACAGGAACAGAATTACTAGACGTCCATGAAGAGCTGGTTCCAGGAAGAATTAGAAATAGTAATTCACATATGGTTGTTGCACAAATTGAGAGGGCAGGAGCTATACCAGCATATTTTGGTAAGCTTCCTGATGACTTTGATCTTTGCTTTAATGAAATTAAGAAAGCTATATCAGAAGTTGATATTTTGATTACAACTGGCGGAGTATCAGTCGGTGATTATGATTACCTTCCAGCCATTTATGAAAAGCTCGGAGCAGAAGTATTGTTCAATAAGATTGCGATGAGACCTGGAAGTGTCACAACTGTGGCGCAGCTGAATGGGAAGCTTTTATTCGGTCTTTCAGGCAATCCATCTGCTTGTTATGTAGGCTTTGAATTATATGTGAGGCCAGTTGTAAGGACGATTCTATACTCCTCAACACCACATGTGTTAAAAATACAAGCCATACTACATGCAGATTTTCCAAAACCTAATCCGTTTACTCGTTTTGTAAGAAGTAAATTGACCTTTGATTCTGGAAAGGTTCTAATATCTCCAAGTGGAGTGGATAAATCGAATATCGTTTCCTCCATCGCTGGTGCAAATGCATTAATGATTCTACCTGGAGGAACTCGGGGTTACCAAAAAGGAATGATGGTTGATGCATTATTATTGGAAGATCAAGAAGGATGCAGTGAGACATGGACCTAAGTACCATAATTATACAAGTGGTTGGATATCAAGATAGTGGGAAAACAACGTTAGTTGAAAAAATTATCACTCATTTTTCTACCGTAGGTTTGAAGGTCGGAAGTATTAAACATCATGGACATGGAGGGCGTCCTCAGGCGCTGGATGAAAATAAAGATTCATACCGTCATCGTCAGGCAGGTGCGGCAGTCACATCCGTAGAAGGTGATGGGACGTTACAGTTGCATATACAAAAAGAAAAGTGGAATATAGAAGATATCCTTAATCTATATGCTCCCATGAATCTTGACATCATTGTGATTGAGGGGTTTAAACAAGCTCCCTATCCAAAAATTGTCCTGTTAAGAAAAAAAGAAGATTTAGAACTATTAAACCGATTAAGCAATATCATCGCTGTCCTAACTTGGTTTCATTGCGACGAACTTAATCAACTTCAGTATCCAGTTTACATGGTAAATTCGGATTGTATTATAGATTGGCTAAATTGTTTTGTGAGGGATCAAAAATGAATGAAAAACTATTCTTAATTACAGATGAACCATTGAATATCGAAGAGGTTTCAAAGAAAGTTATTCGTCCAGAAGCGGGTGCTGTCACGACCTTTATAGGGACTGTTAGGGAATTTACAAAGGGAAAGCAAACCTTATATCTAGAGTATGATTCCTATGTACCAATGGCAGAAAAGAAGCTTCAACAAATTGGGAATGAAATAGTACAAAAGTGGCCAGAAGCCAAAACAGCGATAAGTCACCGTATTGGTCGTTTGGAAATCTCAGATATTGCGGTTATCATTGCTGTCTCAACTCCACATCGAAAAGACGCATATGAAGCGAATGAATATGCAATCGAACGAATAAAACAAATTGTACCAATTTGGAAAAAAGAGCACTGGAAAGATGGAGAGATGTGGATTGGGGATCAACTTGAAACAACACCATATCCATCTGGCAGGCCTGAAAAGGAGGATATGAAATGATTACGGTCTTGTTTTTTGCCCATCTTCAGGAAGTCGTTGGTAAGGAAAAAATTGAACTAGCTACCCAGCAGCTTACAGTTTCTGAGTTGAAGGTACAATTACAATCTATGTATGGTTTTGAAAATTTAAATCAAATCATGTTTGCGATTAATGAGGAGTATGCAGTTAATGAAGATGTGATTAAACCTGGAGATACAATAGCATTAATACCTCCGGTAAGTGGCGGATAAAGATTTTGGAAAGAAAGTATTCCTTTTGTGGATCCTTTCTTTTTTAAAATTTTTCCTTGTGATGTACATCACAAGGGTGAGTTTTTGCTTTATGTATAATACAAGGAAAGAGAAACCAAATTGATTGAGGTGTAAAAAATGAAGCCGCTATTACCGAAACAGCATGGAGCATGGGCAATGCTTCTCATTCCTTTTGTATTAGGCGTTGGAGCAAGTCAGCCATCATGGATTCATATTCCGTTATTTATTGGCTGGTTTTTCTTATATTTAGCTACTTATCCAGCATTAATGGCAGTGAAAAAAAAGAACCGAGTGCTCTATCTAAAATGGGCAACTATTTATTTCATGCCAGTAGTCTTATCAATGATCGTCATATTGTTATATAACTATCGATTTATTTACTTTGGTGCACTTATGCTGCCTTTTTTTCTCATTAACATCTATTTTGCTAGCAAAAACAAAGAACGAGCACTGATCAATGATATAAGTGCAATTTTCACTTTTTCAATAGGTGGAATTGCTAGTTATTATGCTGGAAATGGCAGCGTTGATGGCATTGCAATCATGATTGCGATTTTATCGATTCTTTTCTTTTTGGGTAGTGCTTTTTTTGTAAAAACGATGATAAGAGAAAAGAAGAATCCTATCTATAAATGGATATCGTGGATCTTTCATTTATGTGTCCTTATAACGATACTTTCACTAGGGTATTATGTGCTTATACTTGCATATGTTCCAAGTGTAATAAGAGCATTTTATCTATATGGAAAAACAATATCAATCATGAAGATTGGAATATTAGAAATAGGCAATTCAGTTATTTTTCTCATCATTACATTTATTTTTCTTAGTAGCTAATACAAAATAAGAATATACAAATATAAAGATTAATATAGATAACAACACAAAGAAACAGGATCAATCATACACATAAAAAGAAGGATGACATATCGTCATCCTTCTTTTTATGTCAAGGAAAAATTAATTTTTTATGTTAAAATTCCTTACATAAAAAGAAAAGGCAATCTTTTTAGAAAATTAATAAAAATACAATTGATTTTATTATTATGCAGTATTATAATTGAGACTAATTTAAAAGATATCCCTTCAGTGGAAGGTTGATAAATAATCGTTTTTTAGGAGGCAAGAATGAAGGCTGCAATTATAGGAGTGACCGGATATAGTGGAATAGAGTTAGTTAGACTTTTAGAAAATCATCCTTATGTAAACATTCAATCTATTCACTCTTCATCCCAAGTAGGTGCGTTATTAACAGAAAGCTATCCACATTTAGTGAATCATATAGTATTAAATCTTGAAGAAATTGATACAAGCAAAATTGCGGAGAATGTGGATGTTGTTTTTATGGCAACACCGTCAGGAATTTCTTCCAAACTAGCTCCAAAATTGATTGAGCAGAATATAAAGGTAATAGATTTATCAGGTGATTTTAGACTTCAAGATCCAAAAGTCTATGAAAAATGGTACAAAAAAGAAGCTGCTTCTTCAGAGGAGTTAAAGAAAGCTGTTTATGGACTTTCTGAATGGAATAAAGAAGAAATCAAGTCCGCTAGTTTTATAGCAAACCCAGGATGCTATCCAACAGCTACACTGTTAGGTATTGCTCCATTAATCAAACATAACTTAATCGAGGAAAATTCACTAATTATTGATGCGAAATCAGGTGTGTCAGGTGCAGGACGCCATGTTTCGTTAGGTACACATTACGCTGAAATAAATGAAAATTTCAAAATTTATAAAGTAAACGAACATCAACATATTCCTGAAATCGAGCAAGTACTTAATAGATGGAATGACAATGTTAACGCCATAACCTTTAGTACACACTTAGTTCCTATGACGAGGGGGATTATGGCAACGATTTATGCGAATGTAAAATCAAATGTCACTGCTGAAAGTTTAATTGAGTTATATAAAACATCTTACGAGAATTCTCCCTTTGTACGAATAAGAGAGGAAGGGAACTTCCCAGCAACTAAAGATGTGTATGGTTCAAACTATTGTGATATTGGAGTTGCTTATGATAACCGGACGGGAAGAGTAACTGTTGTATCTGTCATTGATAATTTAGTAAAAGGGGCGGCGGGTCAAGCGATCCAAAACTTAAATATTATGATGGAGATCGATGAAAAAACTGGATTACATCGAGTTCCAGTGTTTCCGTAAAATGAGGGGGAGATTTTCTTGTTAACAACAACAGAAAAGGCAGAAATTAAGAATCTAAAGTCAGGGTCGATTATTACACCAAAGGGATTTAAAACTTCTGGTGTTCATGCGGGATTACGCTATACAAAAAAAGATTTAGGGGTATTAGTATGTGAGGTTCCAGCGAGCTGTGGTGCTGTCTATACACAGAGTCATTTCCAAGCTGCTCCATTAAAAGTCACACAGCAAAGCATTGCTGTTGAAAATAAACTACAAGCCTTAATTGTCAATAGTGCTTGTGCAAATGCATGTACAGGGGAACAAGGACTGCTAGATGCACTTGCAATGAGAGATTTATGTGCTGAGCATTTAGGTATTGAATCACATCTAGTAGCTGTATCATCAACTGGAGTCATTGGTGAATTACTCCAGATGGATAAAATTGCCGCTGGAATAAAGCAGGTTGTACCAAGCGATACAGACGTTGCAGCAGAGGATTTTCAAACAGCGATCTTAACAACAGATCTTGTTATGAAAAAAGCATGTTATCAAACGGAAATTGATGGCAAAACCATTACATTCGGTGGTGCAGCAAAAGGATCCGGAATGATTCATCCAAATATGGCTACAATGCTAGCGTTTATTACGACAGATGCTAAGATCGAATCTGATACTCTTCAACAAGCAATTCGTGAAATAACCGATGTCACCTTTAATCAAATTACAGTTGATGGTGAAACGTCGACAAATGATACAGTTTTAGTGATGGCAAGTGGTCTTGCTGATAATGAGCCACTTACACCAACACATCAGCAATGGAATAAGTTTATGGCGGGGTTACACATGATTTTTCAGGACCTTGCAAAGCAAATAGCAAGGGATGGCGAAGGTGCAACAAAGCTTGTTGAAGTGAAAGTAAACGGTGCTAAGACAAATAAGGACGCCAATATAATTGCTAAGAAAATCGTAGGTTCAAATCTTGTAAAAACAGCCATTTATGGCACAGATGCAAACTGGGGTAGAATCATCGGAGCAATTGGTCATAGTGATGCAGAAGTAGATCCAAATCATGTGGATGTATCCATTGGTTCCATTCAAATGTTAAAAGGAAGTCAACCAGTTGCATTCTCAGAAGAAGAAGCAAAAGCATATCTAAGTAAAGACGAAATCATGATTGAAGTAGATTTACACATTGGTGATGGGACTGGAACAGCCTGGGGCTGTGATCTTACTTATGACTATGTAAAAATAAATGCTAGCTATCGAACATAGGGGGAATCACAGATGGGCGATATTATTGTGGTGAAATGCGGGGGGAGCATTCTTTCAGAACTATCGGATTCATTTTTTCAAAGTTTAAAAGAATTACAAGCACAAGGGAATAAACTAGTCATTGTCCATGGTGGCGGTCCTGAAATAGGAAACATGTTAAAAGCTTTATCGATTGAAAGTGAATTCGTAAATGGGTTAAGAAAAACGACGTCTGATGTATTAGATGTTGTAGAAATGATTCTTTCAGGAGCTGTGAATAAAAAATTAGTAGCAAAACTTCACTCTAACAAAATGAACGCAATTGGCTTATCTGGAATCGATGGCGATTTAATAAAAGCTGCTTTGATTGACGAAAAATCGTTAGGATATGTTGGAGAAGTTGAAAAAGTGAATAATAAGCTTCTTTTAGAGTTAATCGATATGAACTTTATTCCAGTCATATCACCGATTGGTATGACAGTGGAAGGGCAGAAGCTAAATATTAATGCGGATACGGCAGCAGCCAGTATAGCAGCAGTATTAAATGCAAAGCATTTGTTATTTGTGACAGATGTCGTTGGTATTTTAAAAGAAGGTGTGTTATTAGAAACTGTGTCTACACAATATGTTAAAGAGCTAATAACAGAAGGAACCATCTATGGTGGCATGATTCCAAAGGTTCAAGCCGCAATTACGGCATTATCAGCGGGGTTAAACGAGATTATGATTGTAAGCGGCAAGGATTCCTTCGTTACCCTTGATGGAGAATTAGCAGGTACAAAATTAATTAAAGAACTGGAGGCTGTCTAATGGATGCGTTATTTCCAACCTATAGTCGATGGGATGTAAAAGTTGTAACAGCTAAAGGTTCCACTTTAGTTGATGATAAAGGAAAAGAATACCTTGATTTCGTATCAGGAATTGCAGTAAATAATTTAGGGAATCGCAATCAAGAAGTACAAAAAGCGGTTCAAGAACAATTAGAGAAGTATTGGCATGTTTCGAATCTTTTCCATCAACAGCCACAGCAAGATGTGGCACAACTACTTGTAGAGAACTGTGATGGGGATGCAGTATTTTTCTGTAACAGCGGAGCAGAAGCCAATGAAGCTGCGATAAAGCTTGCCCGTAAATATACTGGGAAATCAAAAATCATTACCTTCAAACAATCCTTCCACGGACGAACTTTTGCGACAATGTCAGCAACCGGTCAAGAAAAGATTCATGCTGGTTTTGGTCCATTGTTACAGGAATTTAAATATCTTGACTACAATCAAACAAATGAGTTAGAGAAGGAAATGGATGACACTGTAGCAGCGATTATGTTAGAAGTGGTTCAAGGTGAAGGCG
>JBEQAC010000055.1:0-15512 GCA_041640535.1 Bacillaceae bacterium | reverse complement strand
GATGTGAAATAAAGCCACGCCATGGCCGAACTTAACCCAAAATTGAAGTTATTGAATCCGGTTGTCATAATCAAATCCGTTACATCACTTCTGGAAAATGAATCAACAATTGTATAGACCATGTTGACCAGTATGAGCGGGCTGACCATAGGGAATGTGATCTTCCAGAATGCTTCATAACCCGTTGCACCCTCCATCTTTGACGCCTCGTAAAGCTGTGGAGAAATTGTCTGAATGCCGGCTAGGAAAATCAAGATTTGAACCCCTGATTGACTTATTATCTGGTAAATACGACCGACCGCTCCAGTAAGATAATTAACTATGGTTTCATTTACACCAGACATAATCATCATTCGTTTCAGCTCAAATGCACCCATTGCATTGGCTAATCCTCCAGAATTTGCATTTTCCTCATTGATAGCTTGTACAAGACTGGTTGATTCAAGGTTTAAAATAACCCCAGAAGCGAGTATAACCGGAAGGAAAAAGATAGATCTTGCTAGTGATCGTCCGACAAACTTCTGATTCAGCAATACAGCCAAAAATAAGCTCAAAATGATAATTAATGGTACATTCACGACAATATTCATAATCGATTCCACTAATGTCCGATTAAAACTCGTGTTTACCGTTAAAGCTTCTACAAAATTGGAGATACCGACAAAATTAATTTTCAAACCTTGAGAACTCGCTTCGACGGTACTTAAGCTGTAACGTAAAGACGTTAGTAATGGTATAAAGAAGAAAAATATAAACCCGAGCAGCCATGGTAAAACAAAGAGAAATCCCCATAACGCTTTCTGTCCTTCATATGACCCCAGTTTCATCCTGATATTTGCTATAGATTTCATTAATCTTCACCACCTGTCATATAGCCCTGGGCTTCAATTGTCTTGCCTTCAACTGTCACTTGTGATTGGTTATAATTAACAATCACATACATACCGCTTTTATAAACTGTCTTATATACTCCCTCATCAAGCTTTTTATGTTCTAAAATTGGCTCATTCTGAACCTTACTTAGAACTTCATTGACCTCATGATAAACCTCTGTTGCCTGATCAATCCATTGTTCATAATTGACAGCATATAAATGATGAAATTTCGTATCTTTCACTTTGTAATTCGGTTCATAGATCCATTCAAAGTAAACGCCTGCTCCATATTCAAGACATTTCAATATATATTGTCTAACATCGGTATAAGTAGATAGGTTATACGGTGCTCCTGTATAATCAATATACCCCCGTATGACCATTTGATAGAAAGGAATGATTTCATCCTCTATCTTGAAACCACTGTTGCTCATTGGCGCATTTGTAATGTCAGATAAGTACGGTAACGCATAGGCATTACCACCTTCAGCCAAAATCTTCAAATCCTTTTCTTGAATCTTATTCAACGCCTCCAAAGAAATACCCTCGGACTCTGCACGATCAATTTGTTTCTTTTTCCTATAATCGCTGTTAAGTTGATCGGCTAAATCTCTTAATGAAATTCCACCTGTCTTATATTCAACCAAGTCTTTAAGCATGCCATCAGTATATTGTCCTAAAACCCTTGGGGATATAATGTAAGACGGCGTTTGCGTTCTATCGCGTCGTTCGAGCGCCATATTTATCGGATATAAATTAGCAGGAACACCTCTTAACGTTCTTGATGCTTTATCTTTTTCATTGAAGCCTGATTTAGAATTCGCTGTTAGAAGCGCAACATCTGGGTAGAACGAAACCCCTTGTTCCTGTGTAAACGATAAGAAATTACGTAAACCCTTACTTCCGCCAACCGCCTTATCGACTGAGATATTATCAGGAATCTTATGATCAATACCTCCGTTGAACCATCCTGAATACTTCAATTTAATATTAGCAATATCCCTTTCCTGCATTTGGGTAATAATGCTTTCCGCTTGTTCGAACGTTGTAAGTGGCTCAAGGGCACGATATGGAATGCCTGCAAAATGTTTTTGTTTTGAAATACTTCCATCAAGCTGTAAGTAGAATGGAAGATCCTTAGTTTTACTATCTGCCACCTGCTTAGGAAGTCCATTATTTTGTTCGAGATAAGCCTGGTAATATCTCGCCATCCCTTGGTAAGAAGCCTCTTCTCCACTTAGAAATGCATATCGGACCGTAAAGTCGGTCTTCATCGGAGCTTCCTGGAATTTTGGTAGTGTTCGCTCCTGTGAATTTGCTCGTAGAGTTACCTCACCCTTATTAATAAAATAAAAGCTTGGATACACATAGTTATAACTATTTACTCTTCCGCTGATATCCGCATTGATTGTCGCTACAGATGCACCTTCTTCAATAATTCCGAATAATGCCTTACCCTCACGAAGGATCCCGAATACTGGGAATCTAACTTTTTGTTCATCCACAATATTTTCAAATTTAGTCACAGACATGGTTAAATCTGTTCCATATACATTTTGCTTGTATGATGGGTACCGCGTCTTACCATTATTAAAGTGGATTAGTGCGCCAGAACCGTCTGGTACAAACAGCGATCCCTCGTCATCCGTCCCACCTGCTCCAAAGAGTCTCATAAAGGAAATCGTATTTACGGGATATTCCATAGGATATTGGATGCTCGAAACTGGAACTTTCACAATAAGATTATCAGCGTCCAAAGTATATTCTATCTCTGCTTTAAAAATACGAGGAACTGGTTTCTCTTGCACAAAGTTGAGTTCAGCCATATCCTTTTGAAAATCCTCTTCGGTGTATCCTGCATCCTCAATCGCCTTTAAAGCACGGTCTAATTGAAGTCCATTTAGAGCTCCGTCGTTTCTTTCATACAACGAAGTTTCTGTGTTCTCTTTATAGGCAATCAATAATGCACGCTGCCCAGTTTTATCCAATTTACTTGACAACTCATCATATCGTTCAACGCTTAGCATTAGAGGTAAATCTGCTGCTGATTTCTCAGCCTTACCAAATTGGTAAGTGGCCTTAACACCATTGGGAATCACATCAAATTTAAATTGTTTATGAGCAACGCTGTCCGAGAACGTGTTGATGGAGTTAAGCTGGCCAACACTATTATAAAAGTCTATCTGCAGTTGCGATGACAATACATCTTTGTTAACCCCTGACGCAAGCGGATCTGTGTCTCGATCGGGTGGATTACTGTGCCATATTTCACCGCTGTGCTTATTATGAACGGCAATGTTGCCTGTTTGATCATCGATAAATAATTGCAGATGATCATTGTCAGCAACACCTTTCATGCCAGGTAAACGATCATCAATGAAAGATGCTTGCATCGTTTCTCCCTGTGCAAAAACCGCTTCAATCTGTTCATTATCTTCCGTTTCATCAGTCGAGTTGGAATTAGAACAGCCTGCAAAGGCGATGGAGACAAGAAAGCACAAAAGCACTAGTGCTTTTCTGGTCATACTCATTTTTACCACTCCTCCCTTAGTTCCTTATGATAATCTCTTGATAGATTACGCTGATGAATGCTACAATCTGTTGAATCAGGCTAAAGAACAATAAGCAAAGAAATGCCATAAAGCCTATCGCCACAAGTGTCAGCAAAATGGTTCCGATTGACTTAGTGGGCTTATATTGATGCACTGTCATGTTCCCAATAAACAACAGAAACACAAACCATATTACTGCGAAGCTATTCGAGAAATAATAAAAAGTCGTCTCTTGCATTGAAATCAAATTGCTTAGCCAAATCCATGGAAAGTTAATAATGACTAAAGGAATTAAAGCAAAGCAAGTTGAAGTGAATATTTCGACAAACTTGCCTTCTCCATCCATTAAAGTCGTAAGTGACCAATTAGCCACACACCAGAATAATACTGGTACAACTACGTATAAAACCTCCATAAGACTATTCATATTTTCTGGATTATAAAGGTTAACAAGAAAGCCGCTGTATTGACTGCTTAAAACATTAGTTACAATTAGCAAGAACAAGATTATAAAGGAAATAATCAGATTAATCCGCTTACTGTACTCATATTTCATATCCCAAAAGCCATTAAAAGGATGAACGATGAGATAAAATGGGTATTTTATGATCTCTTTATTCAATTGAAACAACCCTCTTCCCACTCGTCATTTTTCGATACTTTCTAAAAATCAGGGTGCTTACGACTAATATGAAAATTACTGTCATCCCTGTAGGAAAATATTCTCGAAGTACTTCCTTTCGGTAAAGCAAGTACGCCTTTGAATAATTTTGTTGATCTAGACTTTGCTTAAAGTGCTGCATTGCCCCTTTGTAATCTCCTTGCCGTAAAAGTGCTTTGCCGATGCCTGTATATGCAAATTCAAGATTTGAATTCATATTGATCGTCTCACTGAAAAGTTGAAACGCTTTTTCTTCCTCACCTCGATAATAGCTTCTAACAGCTTCATTAAGCGTCCTGCCATAGGCAGTCGTTCTGAAAACTGTGATTTCACCTAGCTCCTTATCTAGAACAAGGAAATCATCTTCTATCCGTTCAATTGCGACAGGGGTATGGAATTGACCAATTTTATTCCCAAGACCTCCGAACACGTACATAAAGTGTCCATCACCGTTGTACGTAAAAATCCGACCTCGCTTGGCGTCAAGGACAGAATAAATCTCGCTGTCAGTGATATCAATATCGACAAGCCTAGATGGACCTGTAGTTGGCGAATATAAAATGTCACCCATTGGGCTAAAATAGCCTTCCCTTCTTAAGATATCAGTTCCTCTTGCATTAAGCTTCTTGATCGTATCTTCTGCTCGATCGGCATTAGTTGCATAGATAAAGCCTTCATCATTAATATCGAAGTTCGTAAATTCCGTCGGTGTGAACATAAGCATCTGGCTACGTTGCTCCCTTGTAGCCAATCGCTTCCACATATATTCAATTGGATCTACCTGTACACGGTTGGCCCCTATAAATGTGGTGAAATCCCCATTTACGCTAAATTCCATGAAGCCATCGAATACACCTGCAGCCATAACAAAAATCCTGTTCGCCTTATCCACAACTACCTGCATAGGCTCAAAAACAAAGTTTTCTTTTAGCAGCTCGGACTGTGGTTCTTTAATAATTTTCACCAGATTTAAATCTTTGTCTAAATGAACAACGCGATGATTGCCTGTATCAGCTATTAGAACTTGCTGATCTTCCGTAACAAACAGTCCTTGGGGATTAGAAAAAGTTTCAGATTGTCCATCATGTACAAATGAATCAATTGTAGCAACCACCTTAAATTTGAGATCCAATATCACAATACGATTATTTCCAGAATCCATCACATAGATAAGATTATCGTTTGTTACATGGAAATCGTTTGGCTTGTTGAATGCCCCAACTCCTAAGCTCTCGCCGTTAAGTAACAGATTTGCTTGGTAGGCTGCAGGAGCGGCAACTGAATCTCCCCAAAATGAATAATTGTAGGAAGCGGCACCATCAGCTTGTGCTGTCGTGGCTATACTTATGTTCAGCAGCAAAACCATTGCAGCAATAAGATACACACTTAACTTCTGTATTCTTTTCAAAATCGTGCACAGCTCCCTTCTAATCTTTCATCCCAGAATTCGCCATTGTCTGCATAACACTGCTCTGGGAAATGATAAAGAGCGTAATCGGTACAATCATCAAGAACAGAGCGACCGCTGCTCCAACTCCTGCTCGAGCAATACCTCCCATTGTAATCTGGCCCAGTGCATAGTGTAATGTTTTCAAATTCTCACTGTAAATGAAGTTTCCCCCGTCAGTTCCCCACAAAATAGGAAACTGCAAAATCATTAGGGTTAACCATGCCGGCTTTACATTTGGCATGACAATACTCCAAAAAATTCGATATTCACTAGCTCCATCAATTTTAGCAGCTTCCATCATCGCGTCTGGTAGCTGTTCCATAAATTGTTTCATAAGGAATAATCCTAACGGAAACGCCATGGAAGGCACAATAAGCGATGCGTGTGTATCGATCCAGCCTAGCCACGACATGACCATATAGTTAGGAATAGCGGTAACGTGAGGCGAGAACATCAAGGACAATACGACAATGGAAAAGATCGTCTTAGATCCAAGAAATCGGTACTTCGCAAGCGGATATGCTGCGGCTGATGCTAATAAAATATGTCCAGCGGTACCGAGTATTGTAATGAGCACTGTATTTGCGATATACCTCGATAACGGCACCCACGAATTCCCCATTAATGCAACTAAATCAAAAAAGTTATCCATTGTCGGGTTTCTGACGAAGAATCGCGGTGGGAATATAAATATTTCATCAAGTGGTTTAAAAGCATTGTTCACCGCATAAACTAAAGGTAGTGCCATAAAAGCGCCGAAAAGGGCAAGGAGTAAGAACATTAAAAAGCTTACGGCAAATGAACGGTTGAGCTTTCTTTTTATTCGAAAAACTCCCATTATATTCTGAAACAACATCATTCACCCACCCTTCTCAGTAATTTCTGAATGACCATATTTGTTCCTACCATAATAGCGAACAGAATTGTCGCGATTGCGGAAGCATATCCCATCTCAAATCGTATCGTTCCAAAGTCTATAAGGTGTGTCACAACGGTATGTGCCGCATAATTGACACTTGGAAAACCTGCAAGTGCGATCGAGATTTCAGCGACCGCGAACGACATCGTAATTTGCAAAACAGCTCCAAATAATAGCTGCGGTCTCATAGATGGCAACGTAATAAACCAAAGTTCCTGCCATCTGTTCTTAATTCCGTCTACCGCCCCAGCTTCAATTAGTGTTTGATCGATGTTTTGAAGACCTGCGATAAAGGCTAAAAAACTGGTTCCCAAACTTAACCATAATTGAACGATAATGACAACTGCTAAAATATACTGTTCATCCTTAAGCCATTGAATAGGTTCTAAGATCAATCCAGCTTTCATTAGGAAACCGTTCAAATAGCCATAGCTATCTCCAGAAAAGATAATAAGCCATATAAAGAACACATTACCTGAAATGGAGGGTGCATAAAACACCAGTGTCATAAACGCCCGAACCTTTGGTGAAAGCTCATTTATGATCCATGCGAATATAAAACAAGCAATATAACTAACTGGCCCTGTTATGACTGCAAAAAGAAATGTATTTTTCAAGGCAATCATAAAGATATCGTCATTAAGAAATAACCTTGAATAGTTCTCCCATCCTACGAATTTTGGTAATTCTAACATATTAAAGGAGAAAAAGCTGAGTCCGAACGAAATAATTACAGGAATGACCGTAAACAAAAAGAATATAATTAAAAAGGGTGCCATCAATATATAATAATGTTTCCCCGTGGTTAACTCCCTCTTAATATAGGCCAATCGCGATTCCTTTTCCGGATAGATGGACTCTTTCACCGGTTGTTGAATTGATTTTGTTTCCACCTGCTTCCACCTCCTATCCTAATAAGGTAAATTAAATTCTTTTCGTTTAATTTCAATTTCATCATCAATATATAGAATATAATCCGATAATGCTTCCCTGGAGTTTTCATTTGCATTAACGACTTTTCTGAAAGCATTGTCTAAATGTCTGCCCGTAAAATACCCTCCTGGTACTTGTGGAATTCCCCTTACCCACTGCCACTGACTCTCTAGATTGTTATAATCATCCACTGGCCAAGGCAATTCTTCAAGGGCTTCTATATTGGCTGTTGGATACCGTGCGGCCTCACCCATTAGACCTTCCATCTCCCGACCAAAAGCAATTTGAGTGTCCTTCTCGGTCCACCATTTCATAAATTCCCAAGACGACTGCTTATCTTCAGCGTTTTCTAGCATCATAACAGCTGTGGTGTGACTAGCTACATCATGATTAATGGTACCATCTTCCATTTTTGTACCTGGAACCATCGTGAAGTCCCACATTCCCTTGATTTCCGGAGCTAAGACCGTCAACATATTGTATGTTGTATAATCTGCGATACCAATCGGCATCTCACCAACGCGGAACCGGTTAGGAAAATCCGCCATTAACGGGAACTTATAGCTTGTATAAAATTGTGTCCATTTTTTAAATACTTCCATTGAGATTTCCGAATCCAACGCACTTGCCTTATTATCATCTTGATAGAACTTTCCACCATTCTGGTAAAGTAGCATGGAGAACGTTGCGTTCGGAACCATGTTTCCATTAGGTTGCGCCATTGGGTCCTCTATCGGTAAATAGAATTCTAGGTTATTCTTCTGAAGAACGGAAATCATATTATACAGATCCTCCCATGTCTCTGGTGGTGTCAATCCTAGCTCCTCAAGAATATCCTTACGATAGAACAACATAGGAAATATTTGCTGCTCTGGAAGGGCATAAACTCCCCCATTATACTCATAAGGTACTAAACCACTGTCACGGAATCTGTTTGCAACTTCCTCAAAATCAGGGAAAACAGTCAAATCGGCAGCAGCGCTCCTCATCGCATAGTTTACTGGGACATCCTCACCAATCTGCATAGCGACATCAGGTCCCTCTTTGGCAAGTGTAGCCGGTAGCAAAATATTTGGGGGTACGAGCCTTAAATTGACCGATATATTTGTCTCTGGTGTAAATGTATCGTCAATCAAGCTTTTTAAGACTTGAGCCTGATCTCGTCCTGTCGTAATCCACACTGTAATTGATTGGTCATTTTCCCCAATGTTTCCTATGCTGTCATAGTCCTCAGTATAAGAAGCAATGTAAGCCCCTATCTCGTGTTTAATTTCTTTAAAGAGTGTAGCTTTGGCTCTTGGGAGCTTGCTACCAGGGGAAGAGACAACAAGATAATCTAGAGTAATTGGTTGTTCACGAACGGTAAGAATCCACGTTCCTAAACCACCAACATTCACCTTAAATGAATCAAGTCTCCTTGCAATTGTGTCTGGATATTCCACCATGTCCTCTAACTGTCTTACCATCGAATGGAGGACTGCGACCTTATCGCTTCTCTCCCCAGTAGTTTGCTCGAGGTAATCAGCAACACTTTGAATGGTATCTGCTTGTTCGGAAAATACATCCAGCATATCTGGAATTCTTTTTTCCAATTGATAGTCTCGAAACGGGTCGGGACTATTGGACGTGATCATTAATATTTTTCGATACATTTCGTTGAGCTGAAGAACACTGGATTCGATTGTTCTTAAAAGCGGTGCAACTTCGCCAAGTGAAACCATCATTCGAATACGATGTTTTCCTTCTGTCAAGTGAAACAAATAAGGTTCCTCATCACCAAGAACGTCCATCTTCCAGTCCAAATCATAATTAAATTTGATTCGATTCATTTCTTGAAATGGGGTTTGCCCATTAATTGTAAGGCTCCTTGTGGCGTATATGCCGCGAAGCTGATCTTGCTTTCGTTTTAATGCAATTTGATACAGTCCATCCTCTTCTACTTCAATTTCCCATTCAATCCACTGTCCTGGTAGCTTCCAATTAAATCCACCAATCGTATTGATTCGAAGCTTAGAAACATGGTATGGCTCAACCGCCGGACTCGACCGGTCAGACACTGGATAAAGAGTAGGTGAAGATTTACTAACTGCATCCTCGGCCTGAACTAAAATAAATTGGTCCTTCGTAGGTTTGATCCCTTCGGCCTCATATTCCTTCTTCAACTCTTCATAAGGCTTCGCGGTCTCATCTTGATATAGCTCGATATAATCGATTGCCATTGGTTCACGTAAGGCTGAAAATGAAATTCGTTGAACCCCTTCATCAAAATAAAAAGAATAAGGCTCTTCATAATAGCCTTCACTATCCCTAATTGGCTTAATTAACCATTCTGGACGCTCCACCTGCTGGGGACGTAATTCATTTCCTCTGTCATCTTTTCGAATTTCTTCATGTCGATTTCCCCAAACACGATCAAACAACAATAAGCCAGCACCCTCGAAAGGGACTTCTCCATTGATGGAAAATTCTCTCTCAATAGCGGAGCTTTTCCCTTCAATCGGATAATATTGAACTTTAATATTGTATAATCCAGGATTTTTCACATTGACATCCCAGCTGATCGTACCCTCTTCTGGTGTGATAACAGTTTTACCTGCTAATCCTTTATATTGATCAACGACTTGGAAACCTTCTCCATCCGCTTCAACAAAGTTTTCCCCTTCAATACGGATAATTTCATCAGGTCTTTCCTTTGTTGAGTGGCCGCTCAAATAATTGTCATACCCATTTTCTGTAGCTTCGTCTGTAATGGCTACAAAATCTGCCTTTTTCTGACCGTTCCCTTGAACGGATAAATCCGAAGGGTAGAAAGACCAAATAGACGAAAAAAATACAGTAAGAACAAGTGTGACAAGAACATAGTTCTTCTTGATAATGTACAACTCTTCTCCCCTCCTGCAGCAAGAGATTGACATTCACTTAACAATCTTTTTACTGGATAAATATAAAATGTAGTACAAGGTACATTATTCATGTACCTTGTACTCAAATGATACTACTTATTGTCCACCATAGACTTCGTCAATCCCTGACTGGAACACTGGTTTATATTTTTCAACAACGGTAGATACAGACGTACCACTATTCAGCTCACCAACGAAATCCCAAAACATCAAATTCGGGAAGGTAAAATGATCTAACACAATCAAGTTAGGAGCGACCATCTGAAGATTATTGATATCATCTTCGTTTGAAAAATTGGACTCATAACCTGCTTGACCTGGGTAATCATATATAGACTCAATATCATTAATCTTTTCCCAGATATACATCAATTGTTCTGGATTCTCTACTGATTTTGGAATCGTTAAAGCTTGCAATAATGCTTCGTAAGAATGATAGTTCGTAGCACTTGGCCCTTTTGGAAACGGAACAAATCCAATATCATAATCAGGCATATCTGTTCTCATGCCCCCAATTTCCCAAAACGCACCTGCGTACATCATTGTATTGCCCTGACGGAAGAATTGACCAGGCTCCGTCCAATCTCCACCTTCCGTTGGTCTTGCCACTTGTTCGGTTGCCAAGCGAGATACGAAATTTAGGGATTCTAATGTAGCAGGATCATCGAGATTTTGCTGATTTCCTTTTGTAAGACTTGTATTATTTGAATAAAGGGCATGCTCTATAAGCGAAGGATTTGCAAGTCCCCATGTATCCAGCTTGCCATCATTATTTCTATCTTTGTTGGCTTCTTTAGCAGCTTGAATAAACGTTTCCCAATTCCAGTTCTCTTCGTCCACATATTCTTGAAGAGGTTTCACACCTAATTCATTCATTAAAGTTCTGTTATAGAATATCCCTTGAACGAGATTGGCCTTATCTTCAGTGAACCCATATCCTCGCCCTTCATACGTGTAGAGATCATCTGTCATAGTCTGGTTGAATGCATTAGCATTTTTAGTATATTCATCAATTGGCCACAACAGATCTTGTTTTACCAACGCTGGCACAGTGTATGTTTTACCTAATCGAACGATATCACCAATAGGCTCTCCAGCTAGCAGAGATGCAGTAACTTTCTGTTGATATTCACCGTAATCAATAGCAATATATTCTATCTTAAAATTGTGTTTCTCCATCAATGCTTCTAGGTTTTCTTTTCGTTGGATATTGTCCGGGTTGTCTTCCGAAATAGTCATATCCCACCAAGAAACGACTTTAATCGTTTTTCCACCTAAGTCGAAATCCATTTCACCAGTACTATCACCATTTTCCTCAGCAGTGTTTGGTGCTTCTGACGTGTCTTCAGTACTATTGTTGGCATCCTCACTGTTGGTACCATTGTTAGCACTGTTGCTGCTGCATGCTGCAAGTAATAAGATTAACACGCATAACAGCATCATACTTTTCCATTTCTTCATTTAAATCCCCCTCAAATATTTAATTATTACAATGTAAATATAGCGCTTTCATTCTGGAGCAACAACCTGCCGTAAAACAGTTATTCTACCTGTCAAATTCTAGTTGTCCAAATAAAAAAGTCTCATCAAATCAGGATTTCACCTAAGATATAAACATCTGTGTGCAATATAAAGAAAAGCACATTTTTTTTAAATGCAAGATTCGACATAATGAAGATATGAAAGCGCATTCTTTTAAACTATATTTTAAGGATTTGTTTATCTACAAATGGTAAGGAATGTTAATAGGGGGGGAAGCTTGTGTATAAGATTTTACTTGTTGATCCGGATCATCATTCAAGAGAAAAGATTAAGAAGATGGTCGATTGGAATTGTTGTGATTTCACCATGAGGGACTATGCTGATACGCTGACAAATGCCTTGGAGTTATTCAGAACACACCCGTACGAACTTGTGTTAATCAATATAACTCAATTGAAACATGAGGGGTTTCAAGTATGTGAACGTATCCGTAAGGAAAGTAGCATTCCAATCTTACTTATTGGTGGAGGCAAGGACTTTCAGCTTGTTAGGAAGGCTCTGAACCTTCAAGTTAGTGATTACTTACCTGATCCGGTGCAGCCGGATGAATTCATGACAAGTTTACTCAACATTAAACAATGGTTAGAAGATAGGAACTCTAAAGTCTATAGGGAGAACAAACAAGCAAAGAGATCCATCACTTTCCATAAGCCGACATCCAATATTATCGAGAAGGTAAAGGTATATGTGGAGGAGGCCATAAACGAGAATATCACATTGAAGGAGATCTCCGACACCCTACACTATAACTGTTCTTACTTGGGACAAAAATTCAAATGTCACGAGAATATGACCTTCAACGAATACCTGCTTCAACAGCGTATGGAAAAGGCCAAGCTTCTGCTTGAGAACACAAACATGAAAATTTATGAAGTCGCCAACGAAGTCGGATATATAGAATTGGACTGGTTCTATAAGAAATTCAAGTCATATACAGGTGTAAGCGCTACTGAATATAGGAAATATAGGAAATTCTCCATCGCGGAGTAACTTATGATTTGTGATTTTGCATGACAAATAATAGAGATATAGAAAAAGAAGATCGCAGCCTTAAAGGCTATTTTGCCATGATTGCGATCTTCATCTGTTACGCTATACCTGAGATGGCAGTTTATTCACTAAATTTCCAGTGATCAAACATAAACAGCTTTTGATTTGGCTTTCCTCTATAGACAAAGTACAGATCGTGAATTCCTTTTACCTCTGTAACCTCTGCCCTTACTTCAATCCATTGGTTCCATCCACCTGTAGATGGTACGGTAAGTGTCCCAATCAACTTGCCTCCCGGATGATCTAGGTGAAGTTCAATAACACCTCCATCAGTTCCACTAGATACGGATGCCATGAATTCAGATGCACCACTACCAAAGTCAACACCTGAAACTGCTGTCCAATCTCCATTATCAATGTCGGTTACAGCTAAATTTATAGAAAGGGCAGACTCACTCTCTTCTGCGACCACCGGTTCAACTTGAATCCCTGCGTTCCATGCCATGACCTCAGCCTCAACACGAACAAATGGATTGAGTTGTTTGACCCGTTCGACACCTTTCATATCTGCTGCAATCTCTTGAATGGAACCGTCTTCGTGTAAGAAAACTTGATTTAGATGCGTTGATCGATAACCTTTCGGAACCCCCATCGCTTTTGATAATGTCTGTGCGTGATACGCAATATACCAGGATCCATGAAACTGAAAGATAGCGTGATGGTTATTTCCTCCAACTCCGAAGAAGTGTCCGGGATTTTTTAGAATAGTACCCTGGTACGTCCATGGCCCCATCGGGTGACTACTTGTCATGTAGGCAATTTCACCTGCTGGAGGGCTTCCTTCTGGACGAACACCACCGTAAAAGTTCGAACAATAGGTATAGTAATAGATGTTGCCAACTTTGTTGATTCCTGCATTCTCAAACATAAAAGGGGCAGGGATTGGAACAGCTTCTCCAATAACACTGATCATATCGTCACCGAGTTGCATCACGCGTGCGGTATTCGGCATTTCATCCTTACCTTCGGGTACACCACCACCAAAGTAAATATAAGCTTTCCCGTCATCGTCTACTAGCACTGCAGGATCGAAGAGCCATGTAACCCCCTTGGCTGCTGGTGCAGATCGTGAAATGAGTGGTTTTCCGATTGGGTCCACCCAAGGGCCAGTCGGACTATCGCTTGTTAACACACCGATGCCACTGGCATTGTTGGCAAAGTATAAATAGAACTTGTCTTTCCCATTAATCACTTTGTGTGCTGCTGCTGGAGCCCAGGATTGAGTGGCCCATTTGGCTGCACCCTCTGGTCCAGCAACATTAATCACACCATGATCTGTCCAGTTCACCAAGTCATCAGAAGAGACAACCGAAAGTTTATTAATGGTACTATAACTATTGTCTTTTACTTCTCCATTCACATCATATTCCAGTACATCATTGGTATTGTACAGGTAAACACGATCTTTGAATACTAGAGCATACGGATCTGCGCCGAATTTATGGGACACAACCGGATTGCCGTTAGGTGGAAGCTTACCGATCGCACTGGCAGGCGGGGTGAAATTCACTTTTGCATTAGCACCGGTAACATCATATACTTCCAATTTTTCGTTAGTGTCTACAATCTCCAGATTATTTACATTAATTTCATCAGTCATTTTTACCGTCAACTCCCTTTTAAGCTTAATTTTCATGGTAACTAATTCCTTGCTGCCGTCCTGATTCGTGAACAATACAACAGAGCCTTCGGTGTTATTAATTTGAAGTTCGATCCCTCCGACTGTAGGCTTAAAAAAGATATGCTTTGCCGTTAAATTATTTGAATTCGGAACAATCTCGGTGACCTCGAATACATCTGGTATACGCACTGTTGCATGAATTTGGCTGACATCTTTCCCTTTCGGAAATTCATCCATTAGCAATCGTACATCATAGGTCCGATCCGTTTCTTGGCTTAACTCTATAGCATCTTCTTTAAGGTAGGCCGTCAATCGAGAGGGCGTTGAACTTGCCTCGTCACTAAATCTAAAGAAGTCAATGTTCGTACCTACAGTGACATCAGTTGATCTATTTAAGATTACAAGTATAGCTACCAAACATATTACTAAGGTGGCAATTAGTAAGAATTGTTTGTACAATTTCAATAATCATCCCCCCTACTTTTACTTAAAAAGTTTAACGCTCTCATGTAAAGGGAACAACCTGTCGACTAGTTTCTATTTCACCCCTCAAGTTCTAGATTTCTTTTTAACCTCGGCAACAAAAACCTAAGTATTTTTCTCATCAAGAAAAGGCCAACTAGAAATTCTAGTTAGCCTGTAATACATCTGTTCTACATGTTTTTACCTCATTATTATAAGGTATATCCAAATCCTAAAATCGTAAAGCACTTATCTTCATCACCTGAAGCCATCTTGATTTCTACCTCATGCTCCCTGCAGACATCCTCCTGATACAAGATGACGGCATTGCAATGAGTCCAGTTATTTACATGAGGATCCGCGGTTTTTATATGTTTCCCATCCACAAATATATCCGCTTGTCCAAATTCAATGCTTCCCGAATCCTTAAAAACAAGGATGAGACTACTGCTATTTATCGTCATTTTGAAGCTTTCTTTTCCTGATGTAGCTGTTTGCATCCAGTTATTCGGAAATTGGGGTGTTGTAAAAGCGTTAGCATCCA
>JBEQAC010000054.1:0-15543 GCA_041640535.1 Bacillaceae bacterium | reverse complement strand
TTTAAAGAACCACCTCCTATTTTAAATAAATATCTAAAATATTAGTATGTTGTATTGTCCTTATATGAAGCTTATTCGTAGGTAGCCTAAATTACTATCTATTAACTATCAATAACACGGATTATGTAAAGAAGGAGTTGACCCGAAAACTCCTAAATAGTAAAAATGAAAGAGAAAATGTGAAATGGACCATCACGGAAACCCTCGATTTTACTAGGTTCTTCCTGATGGTCCATTTTGCTAAACTAATTCAAACAATATTAAAAACCTTAGTCCATTTCAAACTAAGGCTAAGGTAGCTTAACTTTTCTATTTTGCTTCCGATAAGCATGATTATGTGAACATGAAAGCCCTCCAGCTAAGCGCAATCTGGAGGGCTTTTTTATAGGTTACTAAATACAGTGACTACCGATAATGTGGGATTATGTCAACTTGACATGAATAAGGTATACATTACCAAAATAAAAAAATAGGTAAATTCTTCATTAGCTAGAGACAACAAAAGATACTTCTAAACAGTATTTTCCCTCCACAATACCCACACCTTCCCGTGAAACAGTAATCGATTTGGCGTTATCGACAGTTGCGGACAGTGTATTTCCAAGGGGAACAGTAAATTCGACAGGACTCCCGACGTTTCGGGTGATAGTAACTTTGATAAATGGACTGTTTATGGAAATATTGGACACAGCTATCGTTACTGTAGCTTTTCTAATCATTTCCTCTTTCCAAATTTCCAAAGTTGTAACCGAATCGTTCAATAAAATATTCCCACTAAAGCCATGATTTACAACATCACATATGGGAGGACACGGGGGACATAGGGGGGGAGGATTAAGACATCCAAGAGGAGCAGAGCATGGATTACATTTTTTTCTGGCACACATTCACTATTCCTCACTCCTACTTAATCGCATTCATACTACAAAGTATTTCAAAATCTCTGGCATGTATCCGTTTTTCGCCCTATTTATGAACAAAGTATACCGGTATGCATTTAATAAATAATGTACAACTCTATCTATATAAACTGTAAAAATCATCCGGAAGGAGAAAAGTATATATAATGTGTAATGATGGAAATTGTTGTCCTCCTCCACAAGTGTTTCAAGAAAAAATTTGTGGTAATTTTAATGGAGCTTTAGCAGCTGAGGAGGTGTGGTCTGCTCCTGCTGGTGCTTATTTTGCAGGAACTTTTGAAATTTTCAACTCAGCTTCTAGTACAGGTACAGTAACTGCAGCAGGAACAGCAACTCCGGTGATAGCTCTAAGTGCTACTCCAGGAAATTCGGACAGTCAATCAGTTAATACACCTACAAATTTTACTATTACAGCAGCTGCTGGAAACAGTGGAACGTGGTGCATCACTCTATATAAACGTGTTCTTGCATAGTTTAGATTTTAAATTCATATATAAAATTTCATAAATTTAACGATATTTATCTTATCGTATAGTAATATCCGTGTTTTGACGGTAGAACTTCTTATACAAATAGTAAAAAATCATCCGGAAGGAGAAAAATCTAATGACGTGTAATGATGGAAGTGGTTGTCCCTCTGCACAAATGTTTCAAGAAAGTATTTGTGGTAACTTTAATGGGCCTTTAGCAGGTGTTACAGTATGGTCCGCCCCTGCTGGCGCTTATTTTGCAGGAACTTTTGAAATTTTCAACTCAGCTTCTAGTACAGGTACAGTAACTGCAACGACAACATCTACTCCTGTAGGTGCTTTAAGTGCTACTCCAGGAAATTCGGATAGTCAATCAGTTAATACACCTACTGATTTTGTTATTACGGCAGCTGCTGGAGACAGTGGAAAGTGGTGCATTACCCTATATAAGCGTGTTCTCGCATAATTTAGTCTTGAGTATTTATATAAAATCTCAAAAAGGTATCTATTTCGTACAGATACCTTAATACATAAAAATTTCTTCAAAGGATATTTTTTCGTACAAAAAAACAATCATAAATTAACCCTTTTTAATAAGCTGTTTCATTTTTCTGAATCAAACTATGGCATTGTTTTATAGTAAAAAACAGTTAACGTATTTTGTTTTTTTGAAAAAGCATAGAGGGTTTCCCCAAAACTTACATTCCCCAAATCTATAAGTTTATTATCCTTATTAATAAAAATACCGTTATCTGAATTGACATCTGATTCACCTAGATAAAATGAATTACCTTGTATCAATACTCTTCGCCCGTCACCCTTTACGAGTATAGTACGTGATCCAGCCGGAATCGTTATTTTTTGAATAGTTGCCATTGTCTCCCTCTCTTTCGTTTTTAAAGTAATAAATAACTAAATAATATATTATAATATTGTTGTATAATAAAAAATGGTTATAAAGTTTTCACTATCTGAAAAAGCATAGATAGTTTCTCCTAAGGCTACATTCCCTAGATCTATAAACTCACGACCGCCTGAAATAAACATGCCATTATCTAAGTCGACATTGGATCCTCCTATAAAAAACTGTCCACCTTGAAGTGCCACTCTGCGTCCATCACCAATGATAATAAGTGTTGCTGTATTAGCTGGAAGCGTTATTTTTTGAACTGTTGCCATATTAATTCCTCCTTTAATTAAAATTTAATTATGTTTCCCAAAAGCTAGCATTAAAAGATATCACATTATTCCCACCAGAATTATTAAGGATACGTATAACGAACGTTGTTCCAGGAGGCATAATAATTCGACCATCGTATTCAAATATGACTATTGCTCCAGTGCTACGTTCAATAAGATCCTGAAAAATGACTCCACCAACAGTGGGATCAGCTGCCTGATTCACGAATTTAGCCGTTACAACACTTGTATTAGCTGAACCAAAATTAGCATTGACTGGTGTCATAGCGGTTCCAGCTGCTGCAAATGAACCGTTACGATTGAGGGTAATGACTAGATTTGTATTTGCTGTTCCAGCAAGTCTTCCAATATGAACAGTTCTACCTGATCCAGCCGGGTTAGTAAGTTGACAAAAGAGTGAAGCACCATTTGCAACTGTTTGTCGTTGACTTGTAAGAAAATAATTTCGTCCAGCCACCGTAGCTCTAGCTTGGGAATCCTCTGTTACTACTGGTTCTTGGAAAGTATTAATAACTTCGACTTCATCAGGGCATATATTACAACCATTACAACCGCACATCGTTATCCTCCCTTCTTAAAAATTAAGATAGTTGTCCAATTTTGGATAAAAGGATACCAACACAAAACCAAAGAAATTCTTAGCTTTGTTAGCAGTACCCTTTCCATACAAAAGATGCTTTTGTTGATAGAATATGAAAGATAGATTTGAAATTCTTGTCCTACTGTCTATAAAAACAAAAAATATTAGATTCTGGTTTAACTTCCGCTAACGAACCTTATGTAAACAAGCAGCCTAAGAAAGGCTGCTTTCTGTTTTTTATTTAACATGCTACCCTTCTATAACCCCTCTTTGTAATCCAATAAAATCAACGAAATGAATGTATAGTTTTGTATCTTATTTGCAAGATAACGCTCAAAATAAAAGAAATCCAATGATAACAATGAAACGAATGTAAACTTTTTGATAAAAGATTACATTGAACACAAATCGCTGACTTCCGATAATAAGGGATTATGTTAACCTGACATGAATACAATATACATAATATAAATTTTTTGGGACAAGCGTGGGTAAGCATACAAGCAAAAAAATTCATTCTTCATGGAATATACTATTATGAATAAAGGAGACTGCTTATTTTGTTTTCACATAATATCGATTTGTCTATATTTGAGATTCATAATACTACTTTAACTATCAGTTGTATTGTGATAGGTTTGATAATTATCCTTGTATCTATCTTTTTTAAACAGCCTAAAACTTCTTTAAACAACAAAAACATGTTGGAGGTAGAAAAATTAACATGGGTATATCATAATCCCTTATTTGAATTCGATAATCCGAATATTAGGATTATTTCAACTTGGAGAGGCCATTTAAATTTTGCATATGATTTAATTAGATTTATGAAACCTAAACAAGTAGTTGAATTGGGAAGTTTTTATGGAGCTTCATTTTTCAGTTTCTGTCAGGCAGTTAAGGATGGAGGACTTTCTACTAAGTGTGTTGCGATTGACACCTGGTTAGGAGATCCACACACTGGCTTTTATAAAGAGAATGTTTTCGAAATATTTAAGACAACACTCAATACTTTTTATCCCAATAATACTCAAATGATTCGATCTACATTTGATGATGCACTAAATAGATTCCAAGATGGTACAATTGATATTCTACACATTGATGGATACCATACTTATGAAGCTGTTATACACGATTTTGAGACGTGGCTACCTAAGGTTTCCGAAAATGGTATTATTTTATTTCACGATATTGCTGTAAAAGATAATAATTTTGGAGTTTACAAACTATGGGATACTTTACAAAAGCAGTATCCTTCTATTGAGTTTGAACACTCATATGGGTTAGGAGTTCTATTCCCTAAAGGCTACAGTGATGTTTTTAATGAAGTATTTCAACGGATAGAAGAGCTTCAACAGACTTATAAAGTATAAATTCCGATAACACTTAATTATGATAACTTAGGAAATCGCTGTTCAATCAACAGACGGTTTTTCTGTGTACATGTAGACTTTTAGGTGTTCTTTTGTATTGACTTCCGCTTTCGAATTTTATGTTAACAGACAGCCTGAAAAGGGCTGTCTGTTTGCGTGTATTAAGGTTTGGCACTTCCCTTGCTTTTGGGGAAATCCCACCACATAAGCGTGTAGAGTTATATGTGAATGTAAACTTTTTTATAAAAGTAGGCTATTTCATCATTTATCCGTGATATGTACCCAAACACAAATAAGAAGAATACAATGAGATACCGTAGATGAAAAGCCATAGTTAAACCTTCTTCCTCAATATCAAGGAGGGAAATATGTATGAGTAATTTTGAAACTGTTTGTGAATGTGGACGTGGATCTGGATGTCAATGCGGACATGGGCATAAACATAGACATGGTAATGAATTCGTGCTAATCATTGTTCTCTTTATCTTACTTATTATTGTTGGTGCAGTAGTCTGCTGTGGCGGTTATGACGGCTATGGCTACGGCGGTTACGGATGCTACTAAAAACTATAATAAGAAGACCCCACATAATATCTTTGTGGGGTCTTCTTATTATAGTTTTCTTCAAAAAATACCGTTGTGTTTTAGCGAAATATTACTGCCAATAACGAATGTTATGTCAACCAAAAGTCCCAAATTGGGGCTTTTGGTTGACATAACATTCGTTGTAGGCAGTTGTTTTGGTTTATCCGACTTGGGTAGTCTGATTACGCTTTTAATACTCTAAATGCGTCTCTTACTTTTTTGGCAAAAACTAATGGTGGTTCAACGGATTCAAAGTGCATATACATAGCACGTGGTTCTTCAAATAACCAGTGATTATGAATGGCTGTAACGATAATATTTCTTTCTCGAAGTTCAGTTAATAATGGGTTGACTTCTTCTTGTAAAAGAACTGTTTCCCCTAAATTTAATGCATTACCTCTGCTATCTACGCCTTCAAACGTAAAAAATTGAGGATTAACTAGCGGAGATCTTGTTGGGCGTCCAAGAATAGTGAATGGAATATTGCGAAACTTTTGTACCAAGCATACTCCTTCTGGAGTGACCATTCCAGATCCACCTAAGATTCTTGCAAATTCATTACATAATTGTGCTTTGGAGGGACGCTTAGAACAGTTTGAATGATAGTTATCGTTATCGTCTCCTGAATATTGCCAACTATTTGAGTACATAAAAAACCTTCTTTCCATACATGTTAGAGCTATTTAATTTATTTTCGCTAATAGAATATTCGTGTTGTAAGGAACAGGCTTGGACTATGTACTTACTCTTTATCAAAAAGACACTGATATGTACCAGTGTCTTTTGTATATCATATTCATGATAGCATAATCCCTTATTATCGGAAGTCGTTTATCCTCAGAATCCCCAATATATCAACATTTCGTACGATATATGAAATTTCACGTTATGTACGTTTTTATACAATGCAGAAATGGCAAGGTTTGTAGCCACCTTGCCATTTTATTTCCTACTCTGAAATTGTATAAAATCCTGCATATTTACTTCCAAAATTGCCACCATCTTTTTTGTTGGGTGGCTGCTATCAGTTTTTGTGTTTCTTGTGTCGCTCGGATAGCGGCCATTAAATCGCGATCCCTTTGTTCTAACTTTGACGCGATGTATTCGTCCCGCTTTTGTAATTGTTCTAGAAGATGTCTGCTCTGAGCTTCTTGTTGTTCCAAAAGGGACTTATAAAATTCTGCTTGTTTTTGCTGGTATTCCC
Source organism: Bacillaceae bacterium (assembly GCA_041640535.1). Taxonomy (GTDB): domain Bacteria; phylum Bacillota; class Bacilli; order Bacillales; family Bacillaceae_L; genus Litchfieldia. The sequence continues at coordinate 9,208 of JBEQAC010000054.1, read as the reverse complement.
TAAATTCTTCTTTAGTAATATAGTTTTCATTTGCTACTTTTTTTGTGTCAGGTACCGATATATCAGGCGATATGTATGTTGATACAACAGCTTTTATTGTATTTTCAAGCGACATGTCGGGGTGTTTGGCTATCTCTATAATCTGTTTGAATACTATAATGTCTTTGTCATAGTATCCCCTATGCCCATGCTCGTTTTTATTTATGTGGTATCCGGCTTTCTCTAATTCTTGGGAGTACTTCCTTACTGTCGTGTCGGCGATACCTAAAAGCTTTGCCATCTCTTTGGGACTATATATACGCTGTGTCGTGTTCGTATCGTATGACATATCGAATCACCTCAGGTAATCCATTCTATACTATTTAGGGAATCCCTGCGGATTGCTGAACTTGTCGATAGTTTGTAAGTGAATTCTAGATTATTGCTAGGCATATTAATAATATATACTGGCGTATAATTGTCATTTTAAGGCGCCAGTATACACTATGATTTAGAACCTATAAAACATAAAAAAACGCCGCTGAACAAAAAATGGAAAACCTTTTTATATAGCATTCCTAAATTTAAATAATCCTTAACGTTTTGGCTCCTTTGTAATGAGTAGAAGGTGCATGAATTCATGCACCTTTTATTTATATACATGTTTTTAATACAACTGCTGATACTATAAATTGAAAGTTGCTGAATGTAAGGGTATAGAACCAGATAGTTGGATTAGTTTGCTTATGTTTTGCCTTATTCTTAATGAAATTGTTGTTGGTTGTATCCTTGGTTTTGTTGAGAGCCTTGTTGTCCACCCATTTGAGGCTGTTGCCATTGTTGATCATTCATTTGTTGACCTTGTTGACCTTGTTGTTGTCCACTCAATTGTTGAATCTTTTGCTGAGCTTGTGAGATCGCTTGATTAATTTGATTTAATGCTTGATTAGACTGAAGATACTGCAATCCTTGATTTAAAGTTTGAATAGCTTGCTGAATCGTTTGTTGAAGTTGTTGATCGGATTGTCTCATTTGTTGTTGTGCCTGCTGACCAAAGTGTTGCATTTTTTCCATGAGTTGGTTGGAAATTTGAGCTGGTTGTTGAGCTGATTGTTGAGCTGGTTGTTGATCGGATTGTCTCATTTGTTGTTGCGGACTAGATTGAGAAGCTGATAATTGCGCTACAGAATGTTGTAATTGCGTAATTTGATTGTGAAGAGCAGTTAGCTCTTGAGAAACTTCAGCATCTGCAGCTTGTTTTGCTACAGCTCTTACTTCTTTTTCTGTTTGTTTATTCATATGTGTTCCTCCTTGCTGGATTGAAGTAATTAGGATCCTTTTTGGAACCCTTTTTATAATGTGTTAATTGGTACTTTTCATACTTATAAATTTATTTTTAAATCTCCTGATTTTATAGTACACTTTCGTAACTTTTCATGATGTCATAAAAAACCAGACGTAAGTTAATAACTTAGTCTGGTGAATGAGGAAACACATGAATATGAAATTATCATGTGCACATAAAAGACTTTTTATTAAAGAATATTGAATGATAACTGTTTTTGCCATATAACCAATAATGGTTGCTACATATTTTGTTCTTTGCACTGCAAGGATTTACTGGGTGATGCCACCTGTTTATCTCCGCCACTCCCACCTAACCAGTGGGATGTGGCGTTTTTGTGTAGAGGTTTTCTGTTAGAATTTATTACAACTCTCTAAGAAAAGAGGACGAAATAATGGTCGTGTCAACGGTACCGGACCGGACCCGAAAGGGAACGGGAGGATAAGGAGTTGACACGGTTGCGACACCCAGACCCTCTTGTTCTTCCCAAAACACATTGTTTTGGGGATGCCTACCGGCGAGGGAGCCCCCTCAAAAATTGAGGGGGTTGGGGGAGTTTTTTAGAGGGGGTCAAGGGGAAGGGATTCCCCTTGCGGGTTTGGGCGGCGCCCAAGGTTTTTTGGGGTTTGGGGCAAGCCCCAACAAGCTCATTTGGGTACCAAATGTACAGCTTGCCAACTTTCCCGTTATCATGGTGAAATTGGATAAACATGGTAAGTTTATCCAATGAGGATGATAACTCAAATGGGAACCATTTGACGGAAGGGCGGTCGTTTGATTTTGGGAGAGATCAGGAAAGAGAGTCGGCAGATTAAATTTCGTGTGAGCGACTCCGAATTTGAAAGGCTGGAGCAGATCGCGAACAGCTTTCAAATGAGTGTGCCGGCCTTCGTGAAGAAGAAGGCACAAGGGGCGAGAATGACACCTCCTAAGATTGATCGGGAGGGGGCGTTCGAGATAGCCCGAGAATTGCGCTCTATTGGCGTAAACGTCAATCAGATAGCGAAACGTCTTAATCAAGGGCAAGATGTCTCTATGGAGCAATTAGAGGGCTTAGAAAGGCAGTTGAATGAAATATGGCAACAATTCAACGCGGCACTACGAAAATAGCGAATAAGTTGCTTTCGTACGCAGAGAAACGAGCTCAAGAGCGTTCGGGGGTAGAGTGTCCTCCTGAATATGCAAAAGCACAATTCACAGCGACAAGGGAATTGTGGGGTAAAACGGATGGGATTCAAGCACATCACATCATTCAGTCGTTTAAGCCTGGTGAGGTGACTCCCGAACTAGCGAATCAAATTGGACAAGATTTAGCCAGGGAGATTTCGAAAGGGTATGAAGCCGTTGTTTATACTCATACTGACAAGGAACATATACATAATCACATTGTCATCAATGCAGTCAGTTATGAGGATGGTAGGAAATATCATGCGCATGGAAAAGAGGAATTGTACAAGATTCGGGAAGTCAGTGATCGTTTGTGCTTAGAAAGAGGGCTTTCCATCGTTCAGGAACCGGCAAAAGAACGATACCATCGAGCGGAATATGGTCTTGCGAAGCGTGGGGAAATGAGTTGGAAAGATGAGATCAGGGAAGCTGTAAAACTAGCACGGGATAACAGCAGCTTTTTACAAGAAATGAAGACATACTTACAAGACAAATTTCAAATTGAGATGAAGATTCAAAACAAGAATGTTAGCTTTAAGCATCCAGAGCAGCAACGATTTGTGAGAGGGACAAAATTAGGTCACGATTATGAAAAAGAGGTGCTAGAAGATGGCTTTAGTAGACAAATTGAATCAAGTAAAAACCGAGGAGTCACCGAAATCCGAAGTGTCACTAGAGAAAGAGAACGAGGAAGTCATCCAATTGGTCAAAGAGTTGCAGAGGAACTTGGAGGACAATCAAAAGCTGATGGATATTTTGAAGGGCTACGTCAACGTTCAGATGGACAAGCAGACCGTAGCGAAAGTGACACTAGATCAAGAGTTAACCAAGATCAAAGAAATGAGCGAAATAGTCCAACAAGAACTAGTTTCGATATTGAAAAAGCAAGAATGGCTCTTGAACGTGAGCAGAGAAGGCTTACAGAAGGTTTTGGGAAATGGAAAGACAGAAATGAGCAAGAACAACAACCAGACGCTTCAGCAACTTCAATAGATAGAAAGCTTGTTAGACAACAAAATGAACGAAATCAAGAGCAACATGCAGAGCGAGATTACAAGAATGAGCAGCCAGGCACTAGACAGATTGAGTATCGCCGAAAAAAGCAGCAAGAACATGATTTTGAGCGTTAGAAAAGGGGTTCTGATTAATTATTGGCTAGATGTAGTGAAATATGGGTTGGGTACAGCTGTATTTGTTGTCCCTGTATACCTGTTGTTCAAGGGGTTATGTAAGCTGATCGGGGTTGAAATGCCTTAAAAAAGATGCTGTGGGGATGATTGATTGGTTTTGTTTTTTCTGTTCTAAAAAAGAAAAGAGTGCTAGTATCTTAACTAGCACTCTCTAAAAGGGATTGTTATAAGATTTGTCGAATTGACGTTATAAATAGCAAAAACCCCTCCGCGACCAAACTTTGGGGTTTTTGCTAAAACTAATGTATGAAGGGGTTAATCCCTTGTTAACTAACATAATTATATATTCTAACATAAGTGGGTTAACTCCTTCTAGAGAGAAGGAGAATAAAAATAATGGTAAAAGACAAAAAAAGCGTCATTAGTCTGATGGACGAAGCAGAAAAGAAAGCAAAGGCAAGAGATTTTGAGAAAGATTCAAAATCAAGAGCAGAAGCTGAAGAATTAAAAAACTCCTTGCTGAATAAGTTAAATGAACTTACTGGGGAAAAACATTATATTGGTAAGGAAAAAGATCCTTTTGCAGGGGAGCCGTTTAATCAAGTGATACATAGAAACCTACATTTGTTGACGCAAATAGACTATTTGACTCAAGCTGAGGAAAGTACGTTATTTCGACTTCAAGCTTATTTGGAATTTAGGACTAATGTAATCATTTGTTGTGAAGATAAATTTAAGAAGAAACGAAAGTATGATGACGATGAATACGAACTCCCGAGAGCTGCTACTGTTTCAGATATTGCTGAAATGATAGGTAAATCCAGACAACAAACGTCTCAAATCTTAAATTCTCTAAGAGACAAAGAAATATTATTAAACCCTGAGGGGGCAGGTCAGGTTGTTGAAAATGGAAGGACCGTAAGTCCTAGGGTATGGATTGTAAATCCGTATATCATGATTTGTGCCCCTAGAAAGAATGAAGTGAAACTAGATAAACTAACTATGAGACTATTTCAGCATTCTTTAAAAAACCTCAAGGATAAAAATGGTAAAAAAGTGAATCTTCCTGTTAGATTTTTTTAGATCATATCCAGTTGGATATGATCTATTTTTTTATGGTAATGGAAAATTTTAGGTGTCAGGAAATCCTGACAAAAAGGTACTAAAGTGTCAGGATTTCCTGACACCCTAAAAACCCCAATAAACCCAGTCATATCAACGCTTCAACTCACTTTTTATCAAATGCTTCTTATTATCACTATTCTTAAAGGCTAAAAATTCCGCAAGGAACGGGTAGTATTTTTTGAGAACCCCACTCAAAAAATCTCCACCCTCAACAAAGAAAAAGTCGGCTCCTTAATCGTCGCCTAATGGCTATCGCAATTTCTTTTTCTTTGTTGTCCTTGCACAATTTTTTTCGGCTCGTTGTGGTGTTCTTGCCAAGCCGACAGACCAAAAGCAAGATTTGAGTTATCGGCTTGAACGAGCAATTATACGAGCCGAACCGCCAGATCATCCGTCCATTATGTTGCTCTTACTCTATATATCTATACGCTCATGTGGGGGCGCTGCCCCCACACCCCCGGCCAGCACTCTTTCCCAAAAGCAAGGGGAAAATCTTTTTCGAACATTAGAAACGTCATTTAGAAGCCTCAGATTTGTTTTTAAGCGTTTGTTTTTCTATAAACGCTTAAAAATAGTATAGAAACGAAAAGAAGCCCCTCGATTAAAAATGGGGCTTTTCATAACAAAGGGAATTTATTTATGCTTCCAACCGTTCTTTTCTATCCATTCGTTTAATGCTTTATAAAACTCTTCCTTTTCTACATTTACGTAAACTTCACCTTCAAGTGCAATTGGTTTCTTTTTTCTCAACATGTTGAAGTCTATAAACTTTGCAGCTTCTGTGATAATGTATTCAAAGGTATAACGACTTATATCATCACCAAGAAAACAAGGAGTAGCTGCATGTGCTAAATCGTATTCCTTTTCACCGTCAATACTATAAAAGTTACCGTTGTAAAGTTTCACATACGCACCATTGTTAGAGCCATACTCATATACACCATTTGGTACAAGAAAATAAATATGCCCATACATGCCGTCATTATTGAATTCCCAATGTGAAATTATAAATTTGATGCCATCAACATATATTTCCCTTGCCCCATTACTTGTTGAAATGTTTTGTTCCCTTATTCTCACAAGAAAACCTCCCATAATATGGAATTATAGGTTTATAGTATATCATCCAGTCTTAAGTCAAAAAATAGAAATTACTATATTAATATACTTTAAAAAAGTGTGACTTGGAGGGTTTTCGTGTTCACATAATCAAACTTATCGGTATTTAATATTTATCATTCGTAGTTTTCTCTAAGACCCTTGGTACGTTAAAAAATCCGTTTCTAGAGACTTAACGCTCTAGAAATGGATTTTTCAGACTCTCCACTGATCCAAGTTTAATTTAACTCCATCAATTACAAAGATAAAAAAGCCTATCCATAGTCCGGAAAGCTTTTCGAGACAATCTATTCATCTTTAACTTATAAAATAAAAAGGATTTCTAGCAGTCCGTCCCTAGTACAAGCCCCACCTACGCTTTGTACTGTTGGCAGCCACGCGCGCCGCCCAACCCAATTACTAGTATAATAGAAAGCGCTTACAAAGTAAATGCTATGAACAAATTCTAATTATTGGTAATTCTAGTTCAAGGGCTTGACGACAAAACCGAGGAAACGAAAAAAGTCCCAATTTGGGACTTTTGGTCGACATAACATTTGTTATTGGAAGTTCTATATATTCTGACTTATTCAGAAATACGACGCGTCACTTCGAACTGATTTGGTCCTGTCTGTATAATTGCAAACTGGCTGTATGAAGTGCCAGGAGAAGTATATGGGGTCGCTGCAATATCTCCACTTGGAGTTCTAACGATTGCAGTGATCCTTGTCAACAAGCAGACTCCACGGCTAGAAGCTGTCCAAGTAGCACCATTACCAGCAACATTGTAACGGTCGTCGGAACAAAGGAATGACGCGTAATTAACTTCTCCAAACGCACTGAATGGCGTCGAGTTATTGATCGAAACAGGTGGGTAAGCCCCTTGGCCTGGTGCTCCGCCCGCCTCGTCTTCTTCGCCAATGTTTATATTTACATTAACAGTGGAATTTCCGCTATCCTCTACAGTAGCATTAGCAGTATTAGTATTATTATTGCGGTCATTATTTCTGTTTCTGTTATCTACATCGTTGGCAGAGAGGACCCTTGAATCTTGTGGACGATTGTTGTTCTTCTCTCTATTCTTTTTCTTCATTCTATTTATTCAACTCCTCTCAATTGATATTAGTATATGTAAAATCCATTAAAATGATTGGATAGATTATCAATTATGATAGAATGCAAGAAAAAGATTTTACAATATAGGATCGTATTGTATGTCATTTCACAGAATCACTTAAATAGAGATTTTCAGGCATCAAAACCTTATGATTGTTAGAATATAAATGCATATCATATACACATCAAGTTTACATAACACATCATTATCGGAAGTAGATGATCCCCGCGATCCTCATGACATTAACATTCTGTGCGATACATGAAATTTCACGTTATGCAGGATTTTATACAACGTAGAAATGGCAAGGATTGTGGCAAATTTGTCATTTTATTTCCCATCCTGAAATTGTATAAAATCCTGCATATTTGCTACTGTCTGAGAATCGAAGTTTACCTAAATTGACTATTAATAATATTTGATTATGTGAACTAAGGAGAAGTGTTCTAATTCCCCTTTTTTATTTTTCCGAACCGATTTTAGGTGAGAGCGCAATTATATAGTTGCTTCGCATCTATAATTTGCGAAGTTGCAAAGCAACTTGTTCTAGATTTGTCTTTCCCGCAGGGGCTTAGCATGAATAGAGGGAGGTTAGTCACTCCTAATTTTATAGGCTGTCCTGTTAAGTTGATATCAGCAGTCTGGCTACTTCACTAGCATTTAAATAGTAGCGATTCCCTTCGGATCACAGCGAGCTTCTTTGTGCGCCGCCCAAACTACTACATGAATACCTCTAATCCTCCTCGAAGCTGCTGAGAAGGGATTCCCTACCGTTTCAAGCGTTCTCTATGCGTTCTTTTAGTTGTAAAGGATTTTTGTAAATATGCTAGAATGTGTTCTATAATAGAACGCTTAAGGGGGCGCTTGCGTGAACGAGAGAGCGTTTTGGACAAAAGAAGTTGCCGAAACATTAGAAATTGGAACTAGTACTCTGAGAAAATGGGCTTTAGCTTTAGAAAATCAAGGCTATGAGTTTGTTAGAGGAGAAAAAAACAGTCGAGCGTTTCTAGAACATGATATTGTTGTTTTGCGCCTTATGAAAGAACTCATACAAACCGCTGGAATGACAACGGATGCCGCTGTAAAAGTAGCTTTATCAAGGGATTTTGATAACTCAGTAACGGATGATAGAGCGGATACGATAACGGATGAAGAGACTCGAACGCCTAGCGTTCTTGTACAGAACGGATCAAATTATGCAGCTGAAGTTATGCAACAATTTGTGGAGAACCAAGAACGGATACTGGAACGGATGGAACAGATAGAACGCTTGGAAAAATCTAATGCTGAACGCCTAGAACGGATAGAACAGGAACAGCAAAGACAAAGGGAGCGCGATGGGAATCGCGACAATAATTTAATGAATTTGATTAGAGAAACGCAGGAAACGAAGAAAATAATTGCTGCTGCAGAAGAGGAGCGTTCTAAACGTTCCTTATGGGCAAGACTGTTTGGAAAATAGGGAATCCCTAAATGAGTACACGAAAAAAGCCTTCCCAATGATCAGGGAAAGGCTTCTTTTTCATTATTGCTTTTGAACGTTAGCAGCTTGTGCTCCACGGTTACCTTGAGTAATTTCAAATGTTACTTTTTGACCTTCTTCTAAAGATTTGTAGCCTTCAGTTTGGATTGCTGAAAAGTGTACAAATACATCTTCTCCACCTTCACGCTCGATGAAACCAAAACCTTTTTCACTGTTAAACCATTTTACTGTACCTTGTACCATGTTATCCCCTTTGTGTGGATGATTCCACATTTTATTACTATTCTTGCTCTTTTACCGAACAAAATAGTTAACTTTATTATAACGTATTCCCGTTAGGACGAGATAATACAAAACATTGAAAATAAATAAAGAAAGCCTTCCTAGCGATCAGGGAAGGCTTTCTAATTCACCGGAAAACTATCAGGGATAGCTAGTACATCATACTGTGGATAATTTTACCAACTTTATACAACATTTTATACAATTTCAGGACGGGAAATAAAATGACAAATTTGCCACAATCCTTGCCATTTCTACGTTGTATAAAATCCTGCATAACGTGAAATTTCATGTATCGCACAGAATGTTAATGTCATGAGGATCGCGGGGATCATCTACTTCCGATAATGAGACGTTATGTTAACTAATCTTGTATACGGTATTCATAATGAGAACGTATTTACAACTACAATCAATGCATTTCGTGCCGATACTAAATCAGTCCTAATTGAAATGAGCAGGCAGAGGACATCACTGTCACC
>JBEQAC010000053.1:0-15611 GCA_041640535.1 Bacillaceae bacterium | reverse complement strand
ATGTCCACCGAGCCATACAACGACAATTTTTTCTATGATTTTAGGTTCGAGTAATATAGCCGATGCAACATTTGTAATGGCACCTATTGCAACCACATATAATGGATCATCATTTGAAGAATTCATTTCTCTCTTAACTAAATCTCTTGCAGCTTCACTATCAACAGGATGTTCGGCTTCTGGTAGGTATGATGTCGATCCACGGAAAACAAAATCTTCCTTATTGATTTCTATTCGGTTCAATAATCGAAAAATCTCATCATAACTTTTCTCCATTCCATCTTTCGGCCCTGTCGAAAGTTCGTTATGAAAAGGTGCTGCATAGAGCGCCTCAACCTGTAAACGTTCAGAAGACCTTAAAGCATAGACAACCGCAAATTGATCATCAATTTCATTGTATGTATCTGTGTCTAGCACCATCCGAATTCTCCCTTTTGGAGGTGTTAACCGTTGAATAAGTTTTTCAGTTGAAAGTTTTGGAAATTTCATCAAAATCTCTCCCTTAACTAGAGCTTCCTTAACAATAAAGGAAACGCTTTCTTGTTATTTATTTTAAACCCAACACATTCTATTGTATAGATTAAATAGATGTATATAAAAAATTAAAAATTTTCATTTTTTTTATAAACAATATTCCCTCGGCAAAACGTCATAACAACTTCTAGGTCTTGATTGATTATGACCAAGTCGGCATCTTTTCCTATTTTTATACTTCCTTTACGATCAAAAACATGGATTTGCTTTGCCGGATTGACAGATCCCATTTGAATTAGATCACTGATGGAACAGCCAGTAAAAGTCGTCATGTTTCTTAACGCTTGATTAAATTTTAAGATACTTCCTGCTAAGGTTCCGTCCTCTAATCTAGCTTGATTGTTTGTTACTGTAACCTCTTGCCCCCCTAGATCATACCTGCCATTTCCTAGACCTTTTGCTCGTATTGCGTCGGTAATTAAGATAAGACCGTCCTTACCCTTATAATTAAAAATAAATTTAACCATCTCTGGGTGAATGTGAATTCCATCTACAATGATTTCACACATGATTTCTTTATTAATAAGTGCTCCTCCAACTACACCTGGCTCACGGTGATGAAGTCCTCTCATCCCATTAAACAAATGCGTTGCATGTGTAACTCCTGCGCTTATACTATCGATGACTTCTGTATAGACAGCATCAGAATGCCCAATTGAAGCCCTAACATTTGTATTTTTTAGATATGTCACTAATTCCTTCCCACCAGGCTGTTCAGGAGCAAGAGTAACAAGCTTTATATGGTCACCAGAAACAGATTGCCATTTTATAAACAATTCAACATCCGGAAGAATAATATGGTCCGGATGCTGGGCACCCGCTCTTTTTGGAGAGATAAATGGACCTTCAAGATGAACACCTAGAACTTCTGCCTGACTAGGCTCACTTACCAAATTTTGATATTCCCCAATATTTCGTAGTGCGTTCTCAATCTTGTCTTTTGTCGATGTCATTGTTGTTGCCAAAAAACTAGTTGTGCCTTCTCTAGGTAAAAACTTGCTTATGGTGTTAATTGCATCAATTGTCGCATCCATCGTATCAGCACCAGCAGCGCCATGAATATGGAGATCAATCATACCAGGTATTAAACTATAACTTTCATCATATTTTATTATTTCAACAGATTCATTTAATTCTAATTCCTCCATCGAACCGACTTCAATTATTTTATCTTTATGGAGTAACACATACCCCTCGGAATATACTTGATTTTCTCCATAAACCCTGATGTTTGAGATTAATTTCTTTTTCATTATTCAATCACTCTTTTCATCATTTATTAGATTTTGGGTTGGTTTATCAACAATCATGGCTTTTTATCATTCATAAAGAACGATTAAATATTCACACTTTTTTTAATAACAAGTTTGGAAATCATTGTTTTTTCATATATAATAATACTATATATGAAATAAAAAAGGAGAATTGGCTACCACCAACCCTCCACACATAACTACTGCGAAAGAGCAGTGGTCCAAATTAGAGAATACGAACCTACCCTAACATGGCCGTGCAGGGTGGGTTATTTCTTTTTTGTCAAAGAAATAACAACGGCGATCAATGCTACAATCAAACTCGCGAATCCGATCATTAATTGAAGTGATTCATATACAGATACTATAAGTATCACCTCCCCTCTATCGGGAGTGACCACTGCCCACCCTGCCATTAGTTATGCATTAACATTATAGCACATATGTTCGCATTTTTTTATGATTCTATTAGATTATTTAGTTATAAATTAATAGGAAATATATACTTAATGTTTATATTCTCTCATTTATAATAAGATACCCCCACACAAGTAAAATGTGTAGGGTTATAATGATTTACCCTATTGTTACTAAATCCTCATGTATATGCTCTAGCAAAAACACAGAAGGACTTTTTCCAAAAAACATTAATCGATGCAACGGTCTGGTCATTGACACATACAGTAATTTTAACTCAATTTCACTAAGCTCAAACACTTCGTCGAGAGCGAAAAGTAGGACAACATCAAATTCCAAACCTTTGGATAGCTGCGAATGAACAATAACTAAGTCCTCTTGATTAATTTCCTCGTTTTCTCGAAGTAACTGAGTTCGAAATTCCCCTCCCCCATATACCCTAAATAATTTATCGATTTTCATACATTCTTTTTCTGTCTTCCCAATAACCGCAATGGTTTTCATTCCCTCGCCATAAAAACGCTGAACCTCAGCTTTGATCTTTTCAACCGCTTCTATTTCATCCTTCCAATAATGAAAGACGGGCTTATCGCCATGTCGGACGACTGGCTCTACTTTAGGAAGGTCTAATGTCAATAACGAAAGAATCTCATTGGCTGCCTGCATAATCTCTACCGTTGTTCTGTAGCTTTTTTGTAAGGTGGTATAAGTAGCTCTTGGAAAAATGGCCTTCTTTACAAGGTTCCAATCATTTAAACCCCGATACGAATGAATTCCTTGAGCAAGGTCCCCTACGATGGTAAACATGTCGGTTTCCAACGCACTCTTTAAGGCATAAAGTTGAAAATAACTATAATCTTGCGCTTCATCAATGACTACATTTCGAGCACGAAGTTCTTTTTTAATACCGAAAAGATGATACTGTAAGTATAATAGACTCGCCAAATCTTCTATCTCAAATTGACGTTTTTTGCGCAAATTTAGTTGATATTCACATAAGAAGTTTATCTGTGCTTCGTCTAATAGATCGCAAGCATATTTTGATAGCTGTTTCCTATTTGTAAAAAGGTCATCAAAATAATAGATAAGGTCATGCTTTTCAATCTCATTAATAAATGCACGAACACCTACACGTGACTGTTTGACGATTTCTTCCATAAGTTCATCTTTTTTATCCATCGCCTTGGTTACATAGCTTTTTCGTTTATCAGGTTCAAGCCTTGTACTGAATAGAGCCTTTTCTATCTTCTCATCGTAAAATTCTTCTACTTTTTTTAGGAGTATTTTCTTTTCTGTTCGAACATAATTTTGAAGAACATCTTTTACCTTTTCTAAACGCCGATAATAAGGAAGGTAGGTATATTCCTTTTGCATAAGCTGTTTCATTTTAATTGCACTATAAAGCTTAAACTTAGATAAGTAAAAGTCCTTTTTTGGTGTGATTGCATCCAAAATATCATCCAGATACCGGTCAATGATCACTTTCATTTCAAGTGAACCTTTAAAGCTTGAAATCCATTGAATCATTTCAGGATTTTCATAGGTATGATCAATAAATTTTCCAAGCTTTTCAGACGGAGGAGTTAGCTTTATTTTTTTTGAAATACAACTTGTCACATAGTCTATAAACGTCATTTGTAAAATTCGGTCTACTCCAAGCTCGGGTAAAACCTCTGATATATAATCTATGAACAGATTATTTGGCGCAAGAATCATGAGCTGCTCTGGTTTGAAATATTCGGCATATGTATAAATAAAATAAGAGATTCTATGAAGCGCAATGGTTGTTTTTCCGCTTCCAGCCGCACCTTGAACAATAATAGGTTTGTTTAAATCCGCTCGAATGATCCGATTTTGCTCCTCCTGAATGGTTGAAATAATATCTGATAACCGATTACTTGAGCTTGCCGAAAGGGATTCTTGAAGCAGTTCATCCGTGGTTGTTAAATCGACATCTCGAAAGTCCTTAAGGTCTCCTTCTTCTATGATGTATTGTCTTTTTAGTGAAAGATTTCCTTCGTATGTTTCTCCTTCTGCTTCATAAGTTACCTCTCCAAGACGTCCGTCATAATATAGATTTGCAATAGGAGAACGCCAATCAACGATAATCGGATCTTGTGTTTCACGATCAAATAGTGAAGCTTTTCCAAAGTATAAAATTTCCTCTTCCTTTTTGTCAGACGCTCTATAATTAACTCGCGCGAAATAAGGTTTGTGATAAATTTTCTTCAAGCTTCTAATTTCTTCTTCCGTTCGTTGGAGCATGCTTGAATTTGTTAACAGGTTTAAATACCTCAAACTACTATCCTTTAAGTCAATTCCTTCCAATGATTCCTTTGCACTTTTCCTAAAGGATTCTTCATCAAGCTCCCTTGCTTGAATTAACATTTCCATATACTTTCTTGTAAATCTAAGCCGCTCAATCTCTTCGTTAAAATCAGGATGTTGTTTTTGACCCAAACTCTTCACTCTCCTATTTAACTGAGTTTACTAAAGGCAACGCTCAAAAAACCATGAAAAAGGCTAAAACTACCTCTATCCATGGTATTTAAAAGTCGTATCTTGGTTGTTAACAGTAAAAACTATTCAGTTCAGTCTTGCCGGAATTCCAATTATAACCGTTTACATTATCATTTGCAATTTTCTTTTTACTTTTTTAAAAAAGAACCTTACAAATAATGTAAGGTTTTCATGAAATTTTATTCTTAATACAACCTTTTCAAATAACCTTCCTTCAATAGCTCCTCCATTGCATCACTCGTATACTCAGGCATTTTCGCATGCTCTGTTAATATTTTTGCTGCAGAAGGTAAATCATTTTTTTCTAACCAAGAATCAGGGTTCCAAAGACCCGAACGGATAAAGGCTTTGGCACAATGGATAAAGCATTCCTCTACTTCAATAGCAATTCCGATTAACGGCATCTTTCCTTTGACACTCATTTGTTCGAGTATTTCATCATCTTGTATCAATGTTGCATACCCATTTACTCTTAAGGTTTCACCTAGCCCTGGAATGAAGAATAATAGCCCCACTCTAGGGTTACTTAAAATGTTAGTTAATGAATCTACTCTTTTATTTCCGGGTCTCTCTGGGATAATCAAATGCTTTTCATCGAGCACCTTCACAAATCCAGGTCCATCCCCACGTGGCGAAACATCACATAGTCCTAAATGATTACTCGTTGCTAATGCAAGGAATGGTGATTTTGATATAAATTCTCCACAGTTAGTGTCGATAAAATGGATCACCTTTTTCTGAACCAACTCACTTGGTGTTCCAATAAGTGAACGTAGTTCTTCTTCAGACGAAATGGTCCTTTTAAACTTTTTTTCCAAAAGCATGAGCATCCCTCTCTTATCGATATTTACTAATATAATTAGAGACAATAAGTCCGCTTTCTAACTGAATACGTACAAGTTTTTGAATCGGAATAACAGTATAGTTTAATTCATTTTCAAGATCTTCACAATATTCTTTTAAAAGTCGTAAGCCTTTGTCAAAGGTGTATTTTACATGTAAATAAACCTCATCATCCATTGATAGATAAGTAAGCTTTTCTAGCTCATATTCACATGCACGGACAGCTAGTCCTAGTGACAACCCATTATAAAACCTTGTTGTATATAGGTTATCAAAAAGCTCAGATTCTTTTGCACGAGTTTCAAATTCCTTATTACTGGAAGCCCAGTTTGCTTTGGCTTCACATATTCCATCTATCGCCTTAATAATCTGATCAACCAGTTTAAAAAATGGATTTTCATTCGAAATATACGGTCCAACTCCATGTAAGAGATCGTCTATCATGGCATAATCCTTCTTTAATAAATCAACATTTTGGAGGATCGCCGCTTTTCTAGTGATGCTACTTTCATTCATATCTTCAATTCGAGAATCAAAGAAATAAGGTAGTTCGGTTAAAAGTGTCACACAATCTGTTTTAGTCGAAGCATACTCTGCACTACAAGCCCCACTCTCAAACTGTGGTTTTTTTCCAGTATATTTTTCAGTGTAATCATACATCTGTTTGATCCCAAGATTTTTAAAAATAGCAGGAGCAAATTTTGTGACATAAGGTTCTTCTGGTTCACCTAAGCTTAAGGAGACATCCTGCTTCCTAGCTGAATCTAGCAAATCTTCATATAACTTCGGTATATCATGTGTTAGATACCAATACGCCCCGCCAAAACCAGCATTATGAAGAGAATACATAAACGCAGGTTTTGTTTCGTCTATGATCTTCATTAATGCCTCTGTTTCAGGCAAGGAGTTATGAAAATGCAGTTCTTTATAATCAATTGGAAAAGTCCATTCTACTTGTTCATAGCCAGCAGGTCTAAAATAATTCCTTGTATAGGTATAAAGGTTAAACGGTCCTTTGAACCATTTTTCATTCAGACGAACGCCATCGGGATCGACACATTTTATAATATACCAAGTAAAATCAAGTTCATCTCTTAATCTCTTATTTTCTGCCAATTCTCGAGAAAAAAACTCCATTGTCATAGCACCAATCGGCTCATTCGGATGAGGACAAGCAAAACATAAAGCATTTTTAGACCCTTCCCCTATTTTCAAGCAAAGAATAGAATGTCCTTTCCGAGACTTTCCAGCCTCAAAAACAGTCACAACTTCTGGGAAATCCGCAGCTAATTTCCTTGTACTTTCATCCATCTCTTCTACTGTTAGGAAAGTCTGATAATCAGGGACTTTGTTTACGATTTCTTGAAAATTCATCTATAAAGCTCCTTCAATTTGGAAGTACTCCATTAATCTCAGATTAAATAAAATGGTTTAGAATAATTATAAGTCCTTTTTTGATAAATTCATATAATCTTCTGAATTCTGTTATTTGAAATCCCCAAATAAATACATAAAATAGGGTAAATAAGTTAGCCTTATTTACCCCAAAGCATTTATTTTAATTTTTTAATTTTGTTCCGGAATCCAGACAATCATCTGACCAGGTTCTCTATTATCCCATGCATAATATGGTACAGCTGTAATTCTATAAGGAGCAAAATCAGGCTTAGAATTTGTATAAAGTCTGTCTTTTAAATCATTATTAGTTAGAAGATAGGCATCACCTGTAATTTTTACTATTCCGCCTAATAAATTTTTATCGAAAGTTGATTCTAACTCTTTCCTAGGAAGAACAATGTTTGTTAACATTTCTGTATTATCTGTAGACTCTAAACAATACACGATAGGACCCCTTTGGATAGCAACGTGATTGATATTTTGGCGTACTTTTGGATTTGCATAGATACGCTCAATTTCCATAGGAAGCTTGAGTTCCACTATATCTGCACTGTTCCACTGTTTTTCTACTCTAACATAGCCTTTATCTAACTGAATTTTTATCTCTTCACCGTTAACATATAACTCTGGCTTCGCACACCATTCTGGAATTCGTAGCTTTAGTCCAAATGTAATAGGATGCGCCACTTCAATTGTTAGCTTGATATCACCATCCCAAGGATAGTTTGTGGTTTGTTTTAACTTAACTAAAGTTTCATTTATCTTAACTTTCACATGACTATTTACGTATAAATGAGCAATAATATCATGTTCTGATTGGGAATATATGTATTCACCAATGGATGCCAGTAGTCTTGCAATATTGGGTGGACAACACGCACAACCAAACCAATCTTTACGATGAGTATCTCCAAGACTAGCTAGTGGATTTGCATAGAAAAACTTTTTTCCATCAAGTGAGATTCCACTTAATACTCCGTTATATAAGGCTCGTTCCATAGCATCTGCATATTTGCTATCGCAGTCTACCTGTAATAAACGATGATTCCAAAATACAACTGCAACAGACGCACAAGTTTCAGCATAGGCTGATTCATTTGGTAAATCATAATCGAAGGTAAATCCTTCATTATTTCGAGTAGATCCAATCCCTCCAGTGATATACATGTTTTTATTATGGAGGTTTTCCCACAAGCGTTCACATGCTTCCAGTAAAGTTTCATCACCAGTCTCACCTGCAAGATCTGCCATTGCACAATACATATATAGAGCTCGAACAGCATGCCCAACTACTTCCCTTTGCTCTCTAACTGGTATATGTGATTGGTTATATTCATTTATATTTTTATGTGTATTCATAAAGGCATCGAAAAAACCAGGGCTCTCTTTCTTCTCGAGATCAAAATAATGAGGTTGTTTCCCTCGTTCATCAATAAAATACTGACTTAGTTTTAAGTATTTTTCTAGATTTGTTGCCCTATATAGCTTGACAAGTGCAAGTTCAATCTCTTGATGACCTGGATATCCTTTTAATTTTTCTTCTTCAGGACCGAAGACAGTATCGATATAATCTGCATAACGACATACTACATCTAATAGTGTTCGTTTTTTTGTAGCTTGAAAATGTGCAACACCTGCTTCAATCATATGACCCGCACAATATAATTCATGTGCATCTCGTAAATCCTTCCATCTTTTCTCTGGTTCAACAGCGGTAAAATATACATTTAAATACCCATCTGGCTGTTGAGCAGATGCAATTAACTTAATAACTTTATCAAGCAATCCGTCAAGTTCTGGATCATGATTTGTTGCTAAGGTATAGCTTACTGCTTCTATCCACTTTGCTACATCAGAGTCCCAGAAAAAGTGTGGTTTTGGTTCCATTCCAGGCTTCCAATCAAGCTTAAAAGCATCAATTCTTCCCGTTTCTTTACATTGCTGGTATTCAAATGGAATAGTTTGTTCTCGATTGACTTTCATTTTCGGTGACCAAAACTGATCTTCAATTTTTACTTGTGTAAATGAAACCGGTTTTAATAATGATTTGTTTTTTAATTTCAATAGATTCACTCCTCTTATCCTTTTGTCCCTGTTAATGCAATTCCCTCAATAAAATAACGCTGCATAAAGAAAAATAGGAGAATAATTGGTGTCACTACAGCCGCAGATGCAGCCATTAAATATCCCCATTGAGCGTTATACATTCCTTTAAATGAAGCTAAACCTAAAGCTAATGTAAATTTAGAATCATTACTTAAATAAATAAGCGGGCCTAGGAAGTCATTCCACGTTCCAATAAATGTAAATAATCCAACGACAATTAATGCTGGTTTTGATAGGGGAATAACGATCTTATATAAAACTTGTAAGGGAGACGCCCCATCAATATAAGCTGCTTCATCTAATTCTTTTGGAATCGTCATGAAAAATTGGCGTAGTAAAAAAATATTGAATGCACCACCACCAAACCATGCTGGTACGGTTAATGGGACAAATGTATTAATAGCCCCTAACATTTTCCACCCCATAAATGTTGGAATCAGCGTAACCGCATAAGGGAGCATCATCGTACTAAGAATAAGCCCAAATACAATATTTCTACCAGGCCATCTTAGTCTAGCAAAACTATAGGCTGCTAAGGAGCTTGAAAACAACACTCCAGTTACCACAAACAATTCAATGGTTAACGTATTCAATAAGTATTTATAAAATGGAACAATGGTTAGTGATTCAGAGTAGTTACTCCACATAAAGGGGCTCGGTATCCATTCAGGAGGAAAGGTGAAAATTTGTGCAGTTCCCATTAACGAGCTGCGAATAAGCCAAACAAATGGAAAAAGCATAGCAACACTACCTAATAATAATAGGAAATAGACAATAACTCTTCCAACCAGATAAGAAGGTTTACTGCTCTTCATTTTAGTTTGTGTTTTACCTTTTACTCGATTTACATTTGGTTCAGTCTTCACGATTTGTCACCGCCCTCGTAATACACCCAGCTTTTTGACGTTTTAAATACGATTAAGGTTAACACCATAATCACAAGGAATAATATCCAAGCTAGTGCACATGCATAGCCCATCTTTGTTTCTTGGAAGGCTGTTCGAAATAAATAATAAACAAAAAATAATGTTGAATTATTTGGACCACCATTTGTCATAATATAAGCTTCATTAAATACTTGAAATGATCCAATTAGAGACATAACGAGGTTAAAAAAGATGGTTGGTGTCATAGTTGGAATGGTGACATAAAGTAGCTTATGAATTGCATTTCCTCCATCAATATCAACTGCTTCATACAAATGTGTCGGAACTCCTTGTAATCCAGCTAAAAAGATAACAGCAGCATTTCCAATTCCCCATGTACTCATTAGAATTAATGATGGTATTGCTGTTTTTTCATCATAAATCCATTGTAAGCCTGGAAGGCCCGCTCCTTTTAATATCGCATTAAATAACCCAAAATCAGGATTAAACAACCATAACCAAAGCATTGTACTTGCAATACTTGGTACGATAACGGGTAAATAATAAATAGTCCTAAATATGGCAAGTCCTTTTACTTTCTGATTGAGTAAAAGCGCTACAAGAAAAGCGACTAAAATGACTAATGGGACACTACCGAATGAATAGTAGATGGTAGCAAATAAAGACTTACGGAACAATTGATCTTCTACAAACATATATCGATAGTTTTCTAACCCAATAAAATTATAAGTACCACCAATTTCCCAATTTGTAAGACTAAAAAAGAAACTTGCAATCATTGGACCAAGTGTAAATACTAAGAAACCAATCATTGCGGGTAGAGCAAGAATAATTCCCCACTTTTTTTCAAGTGAATAAAGTCCAGAATGTTTACTTCTTACTAGATTCAATATCTTCCCCGCCTTTTAAATAGAGGGGTGTTTATCCCCTCTATTCTTATCAAAATTCTAATCTATTTACTGTCGTGGATATGTTCCTTTTAGTAATGGTTGAACCTTTTCTTCCATTTCTGTTAATACTTCCTTCGCCGATTTAGTTCCTAACCATAACTGATCTAGCACAGAATTAATTGCCGTATCAATTTCTGAGAAATTCCTTAGACTATAGCCAGGTCCTGATTCTGCTGATGATAGTGTGTAGTCAATAACAGCCTCTCTAAATTCTGGAGGGTGAATCTCGGTTTTAGTCCATTTATCGATATATTCTTGATCAGTATAGTATTTGGATTCAAGTGGCATCCATAATCCATCTGCATATAAATTAACTTCTTCAGGGTCGTTATGAAACATGTAGAATAACATGGCTTCATCTGGATGTTTTGTACTAGAAAATACGACAGTAGGTGCACCAAAGATTGTAGTTTTTGGCTCATTGTATTTTGGTAATACACCGACTCCAAAGTTTAACTTACTTTCTCCGAAATCAAGAATATTCCAATGACCATCAATTACCATCGCTACCTTTTTCGTTTGTAGAAGTACACTTGTTGCAGGCATATTTTCTTTTTGTGTTGGAGTTGGGGAGACATGGTATTTGTACATTAAATCTTGTAGATTCTGAAATACCTCTACTGCTTCAGGACTGTTTAACGTAAACTCGGTACCATCTTCATTTGTTATTGATCCACCATTACTTTTTAGGAATGGGTACCAGCCAGCCCACCAAGTAGGGAATGATACTCCATACTGGACGATATTATTTGGGTCAAAATTTGAACTCAGGGCATTATTTCCATTATTATCTAAAGTTAATTTTTGTGCTGTTTCTACAAATTCACTCCATGTCAAAGCTTCGCTTCCTTTTGAAGGTGGAACATCCACATTTACCTCTGCGAACAAGTCCTTGTTGTAGAAAACACTCATAATTTCTGCCGCTGTATTTGTACCAATCGTTTTACCTTCATCGAAATAATAAAATGTTTCCGGTATTCTATTTTTCAATTGCGGGTGTTCTTCAACATATGCAGACATATCCATGACTTTTCCTTCTTCAGCCCATTTTAAAGCAAGACCTTCACCTAAATAGGCTACATCTGGTAAATCTCCTGATGCCATTAACGTGTTAATCTTTGTCGTGTAATCATTTGGTACATGCTGTGCATCAACTTTGATGTGTGGATACTTTGTCTCAAAAGCTTTTACCATTTTCTCTACTGCTTGCTTTTCAAACACACTTCCCCAATACATAAATGTTAAATTAACCGTTTCTTGTGAATTCCCTTGACTGTTATCTCCGCTCGTATCTGAGGAATTACTACAAGCTACCATGGCAAAACAGAACACAAATAGAATTCCTAATAGGACTACCTTCTTAACATTCATTAATTTTCCCCCTAAATAGTAGTTATCTATTATTTTTTCTTTTAAAAAGAAACAAATGAATAGACAAATAATTGGTTTGAAAAAACTACTTTTGACTGAGGTATAAATTATTAAGTATTTCTCATGGTGGAGTCACGAATGATTAGCTTACAATCAACTTTGTTGTTTTCAGTTGTCTTTATCTTCCCTTCTAACTTTGCAAGGATATTCCTGGCAGCTAACCTTCCCATTTCGTATGTTGGTAACTCAACCGTTGTTAATTTCGGAATTAAAAGAGATGAAAATGGTTGGTTGTCAAAGCCAATAATAGATAAATCTTCTGGTACACGTATACCATTCTTTGAACAATACAGAAGTACTCCTGATGCCATGACATCATTTCCAGTAAAGATGGCAGTTGGTCTCTCCTTTCCTTCTAGTAAAAGTTTTGCCATTTTATAACCGGAATCACCTCCCCAATTTCCTGTTTTTATCCATTTCGGATGTATGTTCAGACCGGCTTTTCTATGTGCGGCCATAAAACCTTGTAATCTCTCTATTGATGCATGCCAATCAATTGGACCATTTATAAAACCGATTTTATGATGGTCCAAGTTAATAAGATGCATTGTTGCATCAAATGCACCCTTGAAATCGTTAGGGATTATATAATCCCCATGTAAATCCTGTGTATATCCATAAACATATGTATAAGGAATATCTGGCTTCTCCCAGTCGATTTCTCTTACCCATGAACTTGCCACTATAATGCCGTCTACTTGTTTTGATTTAAATAATTCCTTATAATCCCAATTCTTTTCTTCTCTAACCTTTGCTATAAGTGTTGAATAATTGTTTTCATATAAGAATTGCTCAATGCCGTCTACCATAGGAGGAACAAACGGACCAGAAAAATGATCAGTTAAAACACCAATTGTATAAGTTTTTTTTTGTTTTAAACTTTTAGCAATCATGTTTGGTTGAAAATTATTTTCTTCAATTACTTTTTCTACTATCTCTTTAGTTTTTTTACTTACTCTTGCTGTACCATTTAAAACATGAGAAACAGTTGATGGTGCAACACCAGCGATCTTCGCAATATCTCTAATTGTCGTCAATTTGGCTACCCCTTTTAAAGCGCTTCCATTTTATTTTAAAAATAATAAAACCGTTTTCATTTACTAGATTAGCATATTCTATGTACTCTTTGGTTATGAATAATTCCAAAAATTTTTTTGTAATTTGACGGTAATTGACAAATTTGTCAAACAAATTACTAAAAAAAACATCATATTAAGTCTAAATCTCGGATTTCAGAAAATTGAAACGATTTTACCAAAACAAACATTAGAATATTTTATCTCCTGATATTTATGACACTTTTTAATCACTGACACCTTTTTTCTGGGTTCTTCTTACAAACTGCTTACGAAAATCATTTGGAGAAAGATTTTCTAACTTTTTAAAAATGCGGCTAAAATAGGCTTGCTCTGAAAAACCACTGGACTCTGAAATTCTTTCAATATTCCAATCTGTACTAACCAAAAGTAATTTTGCTTGATCAATTCTAATACGGTTTAAATATCCAATCGGAGTGTAACCTAAAGTATTAATCATACATCTTGCAATATGATTCGGGTGAAAAAGGAGTGCCTCTCCTAATTTCTGATAGGTAATTTTTTGTTGATAATTTTTTCTTATATAAGCTGCAGCTTTTTCTGCTACAACAACAGAAGGTAAAGATTGTTCTATAAACGTGTTATTTGATAGTTCCTGTAATAGTTGTTGAAAAAGGATTTGCCTCTGCCATTCCCAAGAAAAAATGTTCTCATTTGCTGAAGTTAATATTTGATGGCAAAGTCGTTCAACCCCAGTCCAATTTTGTATTTTACACATTTTTGGAAGTCTAATAGAAAAAGGCTGTTCAGAGAATGGATTGTTAGATTGGTCTTCAAAAGACTCATCTCCTCCTTTTGGTTGGGTATCTGTTAAAACTCTCCACTCTTTTGTGGTGTTGAAATGAAACCAGTAAAAATGTGTCTCTTCCTCACAGGGCTTATATGAAAAATGGTGCCGATCTGGGAAAAGTATTAATGCTTGCTCTGCATACAATCTAAACCTATTATTATCCTCACCCATATATAAACAACCTTTTGTAACAATTAATAAATCAAAGACCCCTACTTTATACCGATTTGGATGAGTTTGACCATTTTTATATGTATCTTCACCTGCTGCAAAAAAAGTAGGCAACGGTGGTACTTGAATCTGAAACATTTACACTCCCCCTACAATGTTAGAATAATCCAAAATATTGTTAGGATAAACCATTTCTACTCCTTAAGTATAGCATTATAATAAGCTAACAGAAGTTGATATCGTTCATTTTTACAAAATATAAATGAGGTGAGGATATGGATACAACAACTAAAGGAAATCGAAGATTAGTAGATAGTTACTTTAAAGCATTACCCCTTGGTAGTGTGAAACCTAGTGGTTGGTTAAAAAATCAATTACAAATCCAAGCAAACGGGTTAACTGGACACTTGCATGACCATTGGGAAGACGTTGGTCCAAATAATGGTTGGTTAGGTGGTTCAGGAGATAGTTGGGAACGAGGACCCTATTATTTAGACGGACTTCTTCCTTTAGCCTATTTGTTAAATGATGCAGAACTAATTGAGAAAGTTCAACCCTGGATTGAATGGACATTAGCTAGTCAAAATGAAAACGGAGCGTTTGGCCCAACTTATTTAAAGACTATCAACCGTGAGGTCCGTGAACAAGACTGGTGGCAGGATATGATTATGCTAAAAGTATTAACACAGTACCAAGAGGTAACAAGTGACGACAGAGTCATTCCTTTTATGACACGTTATTTTACATATTTAAAAGACGCTCTTATTAGCCTTCCGTTAAAAGAATGGTCAGAGGCCCGCGGAGCAGACTTACTACTCTCTATTCACTGGTTATATGAGCGTACAAATGACACTATGCTAATTGAATTAGCAGAAATTGTTCATGAACAAACAATTAACTGGAGTAAAATATTTGATGAATTTCCCTATTGGAGAAAACAGACAGAATGGGACCATCGTATACATGTTGTTAATGTAGCAATGGGGATAAAGGCACCTGCTGTTTTTTATCGGCAAACAGGAGAGCAATGGGAAAAAGCTGCTGTATATAAAGGAATAGAGAGTCTGATGACTCATCACGGTCAGGCTCATGGTATGTTTTCTGGTGACGAATGGCTTTCTGGTACCCATCCGAGTCAAGGTGTTGAATTGTGTGCTGTCGTCGAATATATGTTCAGTATGGAAAACTTAATTCGTATCTTAGGGGATGGTGGA
>JBEQAC010000052.1:0-15660 GCA_041640535.1 Bacillaceae bacterium | reverse complement strand
TTATATATGCTGAGAAAAAATAGTAGGTGAATCAGGAAGATGTTTGCTTTGACTTTAATTTCCATTTTGTACATAAAGCGTGAATAGCTAGATGAAATAGTAAAAACACACAATACAATAATAGAATAAATAAGCCTATTTTATCGAAGTGAAAAAGCTTGGAGAGTAGACTAACTCCTGTCGCGATATAAAGACAAGCTAGGAAAATACGTATTTTTTCTTCTGTAAATAAAGGAGTTAATAAAGCCCCTAATTGTCCACCGATAAGGGCACCAATAATTAAGCTGCCATTAATCGTTACATTCATAGGAGTATCTGGAGCATAGCTGGAAAAACCTGCGGCAACAATTAAGAGAACACTAAGCAAACTAGTTCCCACTGCATGCTTAGGTGTAAAGGACATCATACCAATTAATAAAGGCACAATAATAAATCCTCCACCCACACCAATTGTAGAGGAAATAAATCCGGCAAACAATCCAATAAATAGGATTTTTGCGATTTTATATTTCTCTCCTGATGCAGTGGTCGGCTTTGTACTAAGGCATCCCGTGTCCTTTCTTAATAAACTGAGAGAAAAATATGTAATTAATAGGATATAAAAAACAGGAACAAGGATCTCCGCTATGTGGTACTTTTCTAGTAATAATACAAAGGGATGGGCAAGTTGAGTTGCAATTATTCCAGTAAACCCAACCAAAAAGCCAATTTTCCATTTAATATGATTTAATCTAGCGTGAGCAATTGAACCTGAAAACGATGTTCCAATTGTATATAATAAGCTAGTAGCAATAGCAACCACAGGAGAGAAGGATATGAGGATAAGAAATGGAGTAAGGATAAACCCTCCACCTATCCCAAAAAAACCAGAAAGTATGCCAATTCCTAAACCAAGAAATAGATACATTAATATATCCAGCAAGTAGAATCCTCCTTTTCTTCCTCAACATTAGTATGTAAATTTTGCCAGAAAAAATACATATTAAACCTCCATTACAATAAATACAATTCCATTACAAAAAGCAAATCACTCTCAATTGAAGTTATACCTGTGTTAAAATTACTGATATTCTTTCATTTAAAGGAGAGGTAAAATGTTTTTTAAAAATAGAGCAATTCTTAGTTTCCTTCTTATTCTTTTAATAATAGCTATAACCGGCTGTGGAACGGGTCAAAAAAGCTCATCTACAGAGAATGAATCTGAAGCAGAAGCAGAACTAGAAGCGGTTGCGATGGTGAATGGTGTTCATATCACTAGAGCAGAGTTTAATGCAACATTAGACCAATATAAGCTACAAGGAATAGATCTTAATACTTTAGAAGAAGCAGAAGTAGCATTACTTGAGGAACAAGTCATTGACCAACTAGTCAATAACGAACTTTTGCTTCAAGTAGCAGAAAAAAATGATTATTCTGTATCAGCTGAGGAAGTAGAAACCAACCTAGCAGAGATTAAATCCCAATTTGAAACAGACGAGGATTTTAATCAGGCATTAGAGTCAAACAATATTACACTCGATGAATTAGAAGCTCAATTAAAGAAGGAATTACTCATTACCTCCTTTCTTAAAGATCATACAGGGGAAATTACAGTAACTGAAGACGAAATTCAGGAGCTCTATGACCGTTATGCTGAGCAAAGTGAAGAAGAACTTCCGGAATTAGAAGAGGTAAAAGATCAACTAGAGTTAATGATTTTACAAGAAAAAGAGCAAGAAGAAATTCAGACCATATTAGGAAAGTTAAAAGAAGAGAATGAAATCGAGATTTTGATCTAAGATGAAGAGGTTGCCCCGTCAAATAGATGGGACAACCTCATTTTTAGTTGATCGGAAAAATAGGTGGTTGGTCTAAAAAAGGTGCATTACATTCTATCCTTTCACGTGTAATAGGATGTGTGAATTGTACTTTTTTTGCATGAAGTGCTTGTCTGTGAACAACGGGCTTACCCCCATATAAAACGTCCCCAATAAGAGGAAATCCTAGATGGCTCATGTGTACCCGGATTTGATGTGTTCTTCCTGTTTCTAACTGGAGATCAATAAGTGTCATCTTTTCTTTTGGGTAAGAATGTATTACTTTAAAATTTGTTTTGGCAGGTTGTCCTGAAGGTGAAACTCTTCGTCTCGTTGGATGATGACGATCCCGACCAATCGGTGCATCTATTTTTCCCGATTTCTGTTTGATGATTCCATGAACAAGAGCAACGTAGGTTCTGATTATTTCTCGTTTTTCTAACATTCGATCTAAAAGGGAGGCAGTTAGTCTTTCTTTTGCAAAGATAATGGCACCAGTTGTATCACGATCAAGACGATGAATATGTCGAGCTTTTATTTGGAGGCCCTGTGCTTCAAAATGGAAGGCAATCGCATTTGCCAGTGTCCCTCGCTGTCCCTTTTCTGTTGGATGTGTATCTATTCCAGCCGGCTTATTGACAATTAAAATGTGATGATCCTCATAAAGGATTGGGATGTCGATGTATTCAGGAATAATTTCATCATCTTCATCTATAAAAAGGTGAATTTGAATGGGTCCCATTTTATCTATGGGGGTAGACCAAGGAATCGGTTGGCCATTGAACTTTACCCCTTGACTCATACGTAATTGATGAAGCAATGGTTTGGGAATGTGTAGAAAATCTTTTAAAATATGTTCTACTGAGAAATTCATCCATTCCTCAGGCGCTATTATTTCCAGCCATTGGCCTTTTTTTTCAGTTTTTAGCATGAATCCACCTTCTATTATCGTATTATTTCAACCGTAATTATATCGAAAATTATCGCTAGAAGGAAATGAATACATAGGAAAGACTTACCTTAACAAATGCGGAGAGCACTATGTTATTCTATTAGTATTAAAAATGGTCAACAGTAAGGTGGTTTTAAGGTGAAGGTAGTATGCGCATCGACTCCAGAGCAGGAGCATCATATTGAAGAATTAATTGAATATATCTATTCAGAGATTTTTCCGTTACATTTTTCAGATGAGTATATTATAAAGATGGAAGAAATGAATGTGTTATCGCCAAAGCAAGAGGATCTATATTATAATGGTACAATGAAGGAAGCATTTCAGCTAATGTCAAGTCTACAAGCTTTAATAGCTGTCATGGAGACTGTACAATTTGAGGGGATGAAAAGAGAGCATCAAGATATCTTTGAGAAAAATGTTGCGATTCTAACTCAATATGGCTACTCATTTCCATTTAATTTAGAGCAGTTTTCTAAAGTTAAGCATAATGTAATTAGTCAATTTTCCAAACCAACCAATGCATACTTAGCATAATGAATAGAAAAACCCTTACCATTTGAAAGGTAAGGGTTTTTCTATTAGTTTTGATTTACGTTCTTATCAAGCCAAGCACGATACGCTTCTTCTTCTTGAAGTCCAACTATACGGTCTACTTCTTTTCCATCAACATAATGAACGAGTGTTGGCGTAGACTCGATATTATGGCTCGTCCAGCCTTCAGGGAATTCAAGTAAATTGAATTGCTTAACGTCGATTCCCATTTCTCCTGCAAGAGGTGAAAGGATGGGAGTCGCAAGCTTACAGTATTCACAAGTAGGACTATAGAAATAAACCGTTAATGTTTCCCCTGCATCTAAACTTTTCTTTAATTCATCAGGTAGGATAGGATTTTGGTAATTCGGATCATTAAGCTGAGCAATGGTGGCTGGATCTAACGTTGATTTGCCATAAGGATTTCCCTTTGCCTTTTGAGCGTTTTGATAGTTCGTCAGAAAGGCTAATCCTCCGAAAAGAATGACAATAATAGAAGCAAAAATAATTATTTTTTTCATGATTTATTTACCTTCTTTCAATTGTTTCATCATTAAAAAGCTACATACTCCGATTATGGTAAATCCAATTAATGCTAAGAATGGAATGGTAATAAAGCCTAGCCAGTTGATATAGGCTGAATTACAAGGTACGATGCCGCACGAAATTGAATTTTCGCCAATGAAGGTGACCTTTTGAACTAGGTAGTGATAAAAAGCAATTAGTCCGCCAATAACAGATAAGACAAAGGTATACAGAGAATTACTGTAATCCTTTTTTGCTGCAGCAATCGCAATAATAATTACCTGAGGATACATGAAGATTCGTTGATACCAGCATAACTCACACGGTACATATTTTAAGACTTCTGAAAAATATAAACTACCCAGTGTTGAGATTAAAGCTGCTGCAAATGCAATAAATTGATAGGTTTCCAACTTTTTTTCTATCGGTTTAGCAAGCGCCATTCTTTTATCTCCTCTTTTTAAACTAAAGATATTAAAAAATATATCTATTTGTAAGTATATTAAAACATAACCTAAAAATGTACAACCATTTGGCATGACTACCTTTAATTTAATGTACATACTATAAAATAAAAGATTCATGTTTCAGCATGCTCTTAATAGGGTATTTAAAAAGAATAATATGTAATAGGAGGCATTTTGAGTGTCAAAGATAGATTTAACAAAATTTGAGAAAAAAATGATCATTCGTCAAATCGAATTAAAAGATATAAGTGATATTATTTTGTTACAGGAAAAATGTTTTAAAGGAATGGTCCCTTGGGAAAGGGAGCAGTTGGTCAGTCATTTGGAACATTTTCCTGAAGGTCAAATCTGCGCTGAGTTTGATGGGGAAATTATTGGTTCTTGTTCAAGCCTAATTGTAAACTTTGATGAGTATGATGATAAGCATACTTGGGACGATATTACCGACGAAGGATATATCACCAATCATAACCACGACGGTTATAATTTATATGGAATCGAAGTCATGGTACACCCAAATTATCGAGGAATGAAAATTGGGAATCGGTTATATGAGGCAAGAAAGGACCTTGCAAGAAGACTTAATCTTAAAAGCATTATTATTGGAGGCAGAATTCCTAACTTTCATAAATATTCTCATCAAATGTCTCCTCGTGAATATGTAGAGCAGGTGATTCTTCATAAAATCTACGATCCTGTTCTTTCTTTTCAATTAATGAATGGATTTACACTCATGCGGATCAACCCAAATTATTTGCCAGATGATCTGCAATCCAATAAATACGCTACATTAATGGAATGGAATAATATAGACTACGTTGGCAAAACCAAACAACATTATAAGACATCCTTTCCGGTCCGAATTTGTGTGGTGCAATATGAGATGAAACAAATACGCTCATTTGATGAATTTGCTAAGCAGGTTGAATATTATACAGATGTGGCATCAGATGCTGGCAGCGACTTTGCTGTTTTTCCGGAAATATTTACGACTCAATTAATGTCCTTTCTGGATGAAAAAATACCGAGTAAAGCGATTCAGCGATTAACTGAATTTACGGAGTCTTATATTCAGCTGTTTACAGATTTAGCAGTTCGATACAATGTCAATATTATTGGCGGTTCGCATTGTGTTGAAGAAGAGAATAAAATATATAACATCTCCTACTTGTTTAGACGTGATGGAACAATTGAGAAGCAATATAAGCTACATATTACCCCAAATGAACGGAAATGGTGGGGAATCAGTCGGGGAGACCAAGTTCGTGTGTTTGACACAGATTGTGGAAAAATCGCCATCCAAATTTGTTATGATATTGAATTCCCAGAGCTTGCAAGAATTGCAACAGATCTAGGAGCAAAAATCATTTTTACTCCTTTCTGTACAGAGGATCGTCAAGGGTATTTACGAGTACGATATTGTGCGCAAGCAAGGGCTGTTGAAAATCAAATTTACACCGTGATCGCGGGGACAGTTGGAAATCTTCCACAAACGGAGAATATGGATATTCAATATGCCAAATCTGCTATATTTGCACCTTCAGACTTTGAATTTGCCAGAGATGGTATTGTTGGTGAGTGTAATCCTAATATTGAAATGGTGATTATAGGTGATGTTGATTTAGAGGTATTACGAAGACAACGTCAATCCGGAACCGTCCGACAACTCAAGGATCGTAGACATGATATTTATAAAATTACGTATAAAAAATAACAGTACGAACAAGAACATTTTTTGAAGTGTTCTTGTTTTTTATTGAATTTCGGAAAATTCTCAAAAAAAACATGAATTTTATAAAAATAAGGGTGTCGCAATTTTTGTCGAATGGTATAATTGTCCTATCTATTTTATTTTATAGGGTTGGAGAGGGTTGAAGGTGTTAAAAAGTAAATTGAAAATATTAAAGAGACAAAAATTTACAAAGTTTAAAGACTTGAATGCAAAAGAATGGAAGCGTTTAATTTCTTTTAAGTCCGTTGGTATGAAATTATTCTTAATCTTTTTTAGTAGTATTGTATCCTTTGTGATTATTGTTGGGGCATTCTCCTACATCACTTCGAAAAGAATCATTGAAACAAAGGTTTCAGAGGGAAGTCAACAAACCATTATACAAACTGGGGAGAAATTAGAAATTGTTCTTTCTGAGTATGTTACGAAAACCATTAGTTATATGGTTGATCAAGAATTAAATAAGAAGCTTGAAAGCGTTACCCGTAGTGATACAGAACAATTAGATAAACTCATGGCGATTCGGGATTTAAATGATAAAATGATGAGTGAAGTACACGCATCAAATTCGATTAAATCCTTATCGATTATACCGGTTGATGAACATATTCCTTTCATTTCAACCGCAACAGGACTTCAGGATAATCTTAGAGAAACCACTTGGTTTAAGGAAACCATTGAATTAAATGGTAGCGTAAACTGGATTGAAACCATTCAGGGAGGGATTTTCCAGAATGGAGAACCGACCTTTGGTCTTTCAAGGGTGTTAAAATTGAATAATGGCAACTATGTCCTACTTATAGAGGTTAAACTATCTGAACTTGAAAAACACCTTGCAACCGCTGAGCTTGGTAATGGTGCAAAGACGTTTATTTTAAATAATGAAAATCAAATCATCTTTACGAATAATCAAGAGTTAATCGGTAGTAAAGTTGTTTTAGGTGATTCTTCCATGATTGATGTTTCTCATCAGATTGAAATAGCGGGGTGGAGTATTGTAGGCTCATTACCTAAGTCAGTGTTAGCTGAAGAAACGAAAGGAATAAGAAACCTCACGTTAATCATGGCATTTGCTGCAGCGATCGTTGCTCTTGGGATAGGTGCGACGGTTGTAAGAATGATTGGAAAACCACTAAACGAGTTAAGTCAATTGATGGAGGAAGGCAAAAAAGGAAATCTAACAGTCCGCACTCAAATAAGAGGGAAGGATGAGATTGGTCAATTAGCTCGAAGCTTCAATGAAATGATGGATCACATTACGACTTTAGTAAATCAGGTTAATTCATCTTCAGCTGAAGTGCTTAGAACAGCGACCGATCTTACAGCGGCTTCTCATAACACGGCTGAGGCTGCAAAAGAAATCGCCTCTGCCACTGAAGAAATCGCAAAAGGGGCCTCCACCCTTGCAACAGAGGCAGAAAACGGGACACACTTAACCACGGCAATATCAGATCAAATGAAAAGCGTGGTTTCAGCAAATCAAAAAATGGGTGCTTCTGCTAATGAAGTAAACAAAGTGAGTGATCAGGGTACTGTTTATATGAATGAACTCATCTCAAAAACAAATGAAACAGAAGAGATGAATCGGGCGATAGTAGAAAAAGTAGATGAATTAAAAACAAGTACGCTATCCATCCGAAAAATTTTAGAATTACTAAATAATATTACAAAACAAACCAATATTTTATCCTTGAATGCTGCGATTGAAGCCGCTCGTGCTGGAGAAGCAGGGAGAGGTTTTATGGTTGTGGCTGACGAGATTAGAAAGCTTGCAGAACAATCTAGTCAATCCATTAAGGTTGTTGGAGAAATAACTGAGAAAATTCAACAAGAAATTGATGAAACGGTTCAAGTTATGTCTGAAGCATATCCTCTTTTCCAAGAACAAATTGAATCTGTTAAGAAATCAAATACAATCTTCGTATCCGTAAAAGAAGAAATGAATTCATTTATTATACAATTAGATTCTGTTTCAGATTCGATTACAAATCTAGAGGAATCCCAAATCGTCTTATTTGAAGCAATGGCAAATGTAAACGCTGTTGCTGAAGAATCGTCCGCAACCTCAGAAGAAGTTGCCTCCTTAAGCAACCAACAGCTTTCAATTGGAGAGGGATTAATCGATTTATCCAATCAATTAGAGAAAGTAAGTCATGAATTAAAAGATTCATTATCACGTTTTACTGTTTAGGGTAAGGGGTAAATCCCCTTATCTTTTTATTGTTTATTTGACAAAATGCGACTTTTGGTAAAGGATAAATAATAGTATGATGATGGGATTTGCGAATAATGTCATAATGTGACAAATTCTTTTTGGGGACTAAGGAAAAATATGAAGTATAATGACTTTGATAACTATATTTAGGAGGCAGAAAATGAGCTGGATTGAAAAATACGAACTATGGGAACAAGCAACAAATTTAGATTCAGAAATGAAAAAGTTATTACAAGAAAAACAGGATAATAAAAAGGAATTAGAAGATTGCTTCTATAAAAACCTTGAATTTGGAACAGGCGGAATGCGTGGGGAAATCGGCCCTGGTACAAACCGCATGAATTTATATACAGTAAGAAAAGCATCTGAAGGATTAGCCAAATACATACTTGAAGCTGGAGAAGAAGCCAAAAAGCGTGGCGTTGTGATCGCATATGATTGCCGTCATAAATCTCCAGAATTTGCAATGGAAGCTGCTAAAACATTGGCCACTCATGGAATCCAAACCTATGTTTTCGATGAGTTAAGACCAACTCCAGAGCTATCTTTTGCTGTTAGACAATTAAATGCCTTCTCAGGAATTGTTGTTACAGCAAGTCACAATCCACCTGAATATAACGGGTACAAAGTGTATGGTTCTGATGGAGGTCAATTACCACCAGCAGAAGCAGATGTTGTCATTGAGAAAGTTAATGAGATCGAAAATGAATTATTAATTCAAGTAGAGTCAGAAGAGACACTAAAAAAAGCAGGTTTAGTGAAAATCATTGGTGAAGAAATTGACAAGGCATATACTGAAAAGTTAAAGACGATATCCCTTAATCCTTCTCTTTCAAAAGAAGTAGATTTAAACATAGTATTTACACCTTTACATGGAACAGCAAACAAACCTGTTAGAAACGGACTAGAAGCCCTAGGATATAAAAATGTGTTTGTTGTGAAAGAACAGGAATTACCAGACCCTAATTTTTCTACTGTAAAATCACCTAACCCAGAGGAGCATGCTGCATTTGAATTAGCGATTCGTGATGGACTTAAGGTGAATGGGGATTTACTAATTGGGACAGATCCTGATGCAGATCGTTTAGGAGTAGCAGTAAAAGATGATAAAGGGGAATATATTGTTTTAACAGGAAATCAAACAGGAGCCATTCTCTTACATTATCTATTATCTCAAAAGAAAGAAAAAGGAATTTTACCTACAAATGGTGTCGTATTAAAGACTATTGTTACATCTGAAATTGGACGTGTTATTGCGAAATCCTTTGGATTAGAAACAGTAGATACGCTAACTGGATTTAAATTTATTGGTGAAAAAATTAAGGAATATGAAGAAACAGGTCAATACACATTCCAATTTGGGTATGAGGAAAGCTATGGATATTTAATTAAAGACTTTGCCCGTGATAAAGATGCGGTTCAAGCTGTCCTTCTAGCTGTAGAAGTTGCCGCATTCTATAAGAAAAAAGGAATGACATTATATGATGCGCTTCTAGCTATTTTTGATGAGTATGGCTATTTCCGTGAGGGGCTTGAGTCATTAACATTAAAAGGAAAAGAAGGAGCAGAACAAATTAACAGTATTCTTGCATCCTTCCGTAGTACGCCACCAACTTTAGTTGCAGGCAAAAAAGTGGTGACTGTTGAAGATTACAAAGCAAGTGAACGAATCGTAGAAGGTGTGAAAGAAACGATTGATTTACCAAAATCAAATGTGTTGAAATACTTCTTAGAAGACGGTTCATGGTTCTGCCTACGTCCATCTGGAACAGAACCTAAAGTGAAGTTTTACTTTGGGGTGAAGGGAAGCTCTTTAGCTGATAGTGAAGCGGTATTAAAGGCAATTTCAACTGATGTCATGGCGCAAATTCACGACCTTATTAACGCAACTGCATAAAAATAAACGAGGATGATCCAGGTAAGGGATCATCCTCATTTTTTTTAAAAAAGGAAGGGAAAAGATAATTTTCTCATCTTTTGCCTATAATAAAGCTGTTAGTTCCTCCTCATGTTCATGTTCATGTGAGGCATGGTCTATATAGCGTAACAAAGAATATAAATGTCGTTCAATTACTGAATAGTCTTTCTCAAAGTTATATGCATGAAGAAAATGTTCAATTTTCTTCGATAGAAAATCATCCTTTGTCCTCACCATGAGAATCAAAAGATTGTCCCATTGTGAACGGTGAGTATAATACAGTGCTTTATCATAATCTGCAGTATTCAACGCTGCTCCCTCCTTTTTAGGAGTTAACAATAGTGTATGAAATTAAAGCGATTTTTCTCACTGTAAATATTGGACAAAACACCAATGAATATACCGACATTTTCCACGTGATTCTTAAGGTGTTTGTAGAAAAATAATAGAAATAGTCACTGTTAGGAGGAGGATTAGAATGAAAAAAACACTTTTATTATTTTCCTTAATCTTTTTTTCTTTCTGTCAAGTCTCATATGGAAAGGGAGAAAAGATTGTTAATCCTAACGTTGAATATACATATGAAACACTATTAAAGGATGTAACCGAGCTATGGATTCGATATCCTGAATTACTTCAAGTTGTTAGCTTAGGGAAGACCACCTATGGAAAACAAATTCCTGCTTTAAAGCTTGGGAATGGAAAAAATAAAATTCTTCTTGTTGGTTCACATCATGGTAGGGAATGGATTACCACGAGTTTATTAATGGAAATGCTTGAAACCTATGCAATTGCTTATAAGAATAAAACAACAATTAAGGGATTTGCACCTAACATTTTAGATGATGTTTCAATTTGGTTTGTACCAATGTTAAACCCTGATGGTGTTGAAATTCAACAAAAAGGAATTTCCCACTTACCGCTTGCCTACCAACAGCTATTATTAGAAATGAATGATAATGATTTATCTTTCTCAAAATGGAAAGCAAATGGTGTTGGAATTGATTTAAATCGCCAATACCCTGCAGGTTGGGAGAAGATTAAAGGAGATCATCCTTATGGGTCCTATAAATTTTATAAGGGTGAGGAGCCTTTAGAAGCAGTAGAAGTTCAAGCCTTGATCAAATTGATAAATAGAGAGGACCCATTAATTACGATTGCCTATCATTCCTCAGGTAGAGTTATTTACTGGCATTATAAAAATAACAATAATGTGGTAAAAAGGGACAAAATGATTGCAAAAAAAATATCAGGTTTAACAGGGTACGAACTCGCAAAACCACCTAAACAGGCGGTTGGAGGCGGGTTAACTGATTGGTTTATCCAAGAATATAAACGACCTGGATATACTATAGAGGTCAGTTATGACGTGGAGGAAACTAACCCTCCATTATCCGTCTTCTCAGAGGAATGGGAACGAAATAAAGCGGTAGGTTTGATGATCGCAGAAGAAGCAAAAACAATGATTAAATGAGTAATGAACATGGTTAATGGAAAAGATATAGTTGTTATCTAATGAGGAGGGTTTAGTACATATGGGTGGAAAGTTTTTACTCAGAGCATGCATGATTTCATTTTGCTGTAGTTTCTTAGCATTTGTCGGAATGAGTACATTTGCAAATGCTGAACCACAAACAAACGTTGATTATGAAAAATGGAGCCGAATTGCTATGGATGTGGTTAAGCTAAATTATCCTGAAAGCAAGGTTAGTGATTATGATTACAAGGGAAGAGAAGAAATTACTGAAACCCAAGCAAAAGATACCTTTGAAATAAAGGTTGAAAATCAAACTAGAGCATTTATCGCGAGAGTAACAATTTTATTTAATCCACAAACAAACTCGTTGCTATCGCTCAGTATTGAAGAAACGAGGTAGAGTACTCTTTATGAGTACTCTATTTAATTTTTAAGAAAATTTTGAATTACTTCCATTCCTCTTTCATCATTTCGATGGTTTGTTCATAAGTTGTTGTAAGGACAAAAAGGAGGAGATAAACCGTGAGAGAGGAATATCAGAAGGCACTTGAGTATGCAATTGATGAAATCACGGAAATAGCCGAAGGGTTTGGCCTTGATTTTTATCCTATGCGATATGAAATTTGTCCAGCAGATATCATTTATACATTTGGCGCATATGGAATGCCTACCCGTTTTTCCCATTGGAGTTTTGGAAAACAATTTCACCGTATGAAACTTCAATATGATTTAGGCTTGAGTAAAATATATGAGCTAGTCATTAATTCTGACCCATGTTATGCATTTCTTCTAGATTCAAATAGCTTAATACAAAATAAGCTCATCGTCGCTCACGTTCTTGCACACTGTGACTTCTTTAAAAATAACTACCGATTTAGCAATACAAAACGAGATATGGTTGAAAGTATGGCCGCAACCGCTGATCGTGTGAAACACTATGAACTTATTCATGGAAAAGCAGCTGTGGAATCTTTCTTAGACGCCGTTCTCGCAATACAAGAACATATCGATCCTTCACTAATGAGACCAAAGCTTGCATGGAGTCTAGATGACGAAGATGATGATGACGATATAAAAGAAACGAAAACTGTTACTGCATATGATGATTTATGGTCATTAGATGAACGAAACAAGCCAAAAATTGTAAAGCCTAAGAAAAAAAGAAAAATTCCTCCTAGACCTGAAAAAGACATCCTCTTATTTATTGAAGAATATAGTCGAGAGCTTGAAGACTGGCAGCGTGACATCTTAACGATGATGCGTGAAGAAATGTTATACTTCTGGCCACAACTTGAAACGAAAATCATGAACGAAGGCTGGGCTTCGTACTGGCACCAACGTATCATTCGTGAAATGGATTTAACCTCAGATGAATCAATCGAATTTGCGAAATTAAATGCAGGTGTTGTTCAACCATCACGCACGAGCATTAATCCATATTATCTCGGGTTGAAGATTTTTGAAGACATTGAAGAGCGCTATAATAATCCGACGAAAGAGATGATGGAGCGGGGCGTAGAACCAGGATCCGGTCGAGAGAAAATGTTTGAAGTTCGTGAAGTCGAGTCCGATATCTCGTTTATTAGAAACTACTTAACAAAAGATTTAGTCATGCGTGAGGATATGTACCTGTTCCAAAAGCAAGGCCGTGATTACAAGATTGTAGATAAAGGCTGGGAGCAGGTTCGTGATCAGCTCGTAAGCATGCGTGTGAATGGAGGGTTCCCATACATTACAGTAAATGACGGGGATTACTTAAAAACGGGAGAATTATACCTAAAACACTGGTATGAGGACATTGAGTTAGATTTAAAATACCTTGAGAAAGTAATGCCTTATTTACACCAATTATGGGGCAGACCGGTGCATATGGAAACAGTGATTGAGAGTAAGAATGTTGTGTTTACGTATGATGGGAAATCGGTGCACCGGAAGTATATATAGGAGTAGGAGCCGCTGAGAGATCAGGGGCTTTTTTATAGTAAATATACACCTGAAAAGAATGATATTTATTGTAAACAAAGAAATATTGACGTTGCTTGTTCTTTAAAAAAAGATCTGTAAATTGTTTTAATTTCTTTTATTTTCAAAATTTTATTAAAAATAATTATCATTATCATTATAATGTATTTATTGAGAATTATTATCGGTGTTTAATTAGGTTGGTATTTAAGGAGGTTCATATGGAGTTATTTGATGTAACGATAGTTGGTGGCGGTCCTGCTGGCTTATATAGTGCTTTTTATAGTGGATTACGAAATATGAAAACTAAAATTATCGATGTACAGCCAGTCTTAGGTGGCAAGGTGAATATCTATCCTGAGAAGGTTTTGTGGGATGTTGGTGGGGTTCCACCAATTCAAGCACAACATTTTGTTCAAAATTTAATAAATCAAGCGAACACTTTCTTACCAACGATATGTTTAAATACTAAAGTGGAACAAATAAAAAAACAAGGCGATATTTTTGTCATATCAACAAATTCGGGAGAAGTCCATTATTCCAAAACAATCATTGTTGCTGTAGGTGGAGGTATTTTAAATCCGATTAAGCTTGAAATTGAAGGGGCAGAAAAATATGAAATGACGAACTTACATTATACGATTTTAGGAGTGGAACGCTTCCGTAATAAAAAAGTTCTTGTATCAGGTGGCGGAAATGGAGCGATTGACTGGGCGGTATAGCTTTTATCCGTGGCAAAAGAAGTCGTTGTTATTTATCGCAAGGAGCAATTAACTGCTCATGAGTCCCAGGTGGAAAAACTAAAAGAACATGGTGTGCAAATTATGCTAAATGCAGAGATTCAATCTTTAGTATCGAATGACAATAAAACAGCAATTGAACATGTTATCATATCACAAAATGGGGAGACGTATCAATTACAGGTTGATGATGTGCTAATTAGTCATGGCTATAATCGAGAAGTATCATTATCTTTCGGTGATAATATACAACCACTGCGCAAAGATGATTATTATTTAGTTGGTCAAGGTCAATGTAAGACATCAGTTCCAGGGATTTTTGGTGCTGGTGATATTATTTCTTATGACGACAAAGTGGGATTATTAGTTGGTACTTTCCAAGATGCAGTACTTGCGGTTAATAACGCTAAACTATATATCGATCCTAATGCTGACAAATATGCAATGGTATCTTCGCATAATGAAAAATTCATTGAGAAAAATAAAGAGCTTTTAAAAGAAGTAGTTTCTAGTAATATTAAAATTTAAAAAATAATTGACAGCATCTAAAAAATAGATTAAAGTGATAATGAAAATCGTTATCAATAGAGTGCGGTTGAGGTATACAATCGAATGATAGATTAAAAAATTATTAGATAGGTAGGGTTACATATGAAAAAAAGTAAAAAATCATTTCTACTAATGTTAACGTTAACGATGATTGCCATCTTCGCATTAGTAGGCTGCTCAAGCCAGTCTTCAACAGATGAGGTAGAAGGAGCAGAGTCACCAACTTCAACTGAAACAAAGTCAGAAACTTCAACTGAAACAGATTCACAATATCCAATTACTATTAAACATGCATTGGGCGAAACTGTAATTGAAAAGAAACCTGAACGTGTTGTTACTATTTCATGGGCAAACCATGACGTTGTTCTTGCTCTTGATGTTGTGCCTGTAGGTTTCTCAGCTGCAAACTACGGAGTTCAAGATGATAGCGGAATCTTACCTTGGACTGCAGAGAAATTAAAAGAACTTGGTGAAGAAAACCCAAATATCTTTCAAGATACGGACGGTTTGGATTTTGAAGCAATTGCTGATGCTAATCCAGATGTCATTCTTGCAGCATACTCAGGAATCACTCAAGAAGACTATGACACTTTAAGTCAAATTGCTCCAGTTGTAGCATATGAAACTGGCCCTTGGGTAACTTCATGGCGCGACCAAATTAAATTCAATTCCATCGGTATGGGAATGGAAGAAGAAGGTAAACAACTTATTGCTGATACAGAGAAATTAATTCAAGATAAAGCAAATGAACACCCTGAAATTAAAGGTAAAAAAGCTGCATTTGCTATGATTAATG